>NZ_RQZB01000016.1:0-41865 GCF_003859975.1 Streptococcus sp. OH4692_COT-348 | reverse complement strand
CCGCAAACAGCATATTCAGGCAAAATCGAGGCTAAAGGTACTCAAGAAACTGATAAAGAGGGTGAATCCTTAGTTCAAGAACCGCAAACAGCATATTCAGGCAAAATCGAGGCTAAAGGCACTCAAGAACCTGGTAAAGAGGGCGAGTCTTTAGTTCAAGAACCGCAAGCAGCATATTCAGGCAAAATCGAGGCTAAAGGTACTCAAGAACCTGGTAAAGAGGGCGAATCCTTAGTTCAAGAACAGCAAACAGCATATTCAGGCAAAATCGAGGCTAAAGGTACTCAGGAACCAAGTAAAGAGGGCGAGTCCTTAGTTCAAGAAAAGTTACCTGAATATAAAGTAACTGAGGGCGCGGTTACGAAAGAAACTACTACTGAGATTGACTATAAGACAGAAATTATCGAGGATCCAACCAAATATACGGATGAAGAAACTGTAGTTCAAGATGGAGAAAAGGGCAGTAAAATTACCAAAACGACTTATAAGACTCTCGAAGGTGTTGAGACTGACCAAGTTTTAAATACAACAACCACTGTCGTCAAAGAACCAGTCACTAAAAAAATAAGTCGTGGAACAAAACCAATTGAAGGAACTCTGATAGAAGAAAGTCTTGAAAAGATTCCATTTAAGGAAGTTGTTAAAGAAGATGACCAACTGAAAAAAGGTGAAAGAGTTACTGTCCAAGAAGGAAAAGATGGACAGAAAAAAGTTACCAAGACTTACAGAACTATCAAAGGTTTAAAAACTGAAGAAGCACCAAAAATTGTGGAACAGGTTCTGGAGTTAGACCAAGATCGTATCGTCAAATTAGGAACTAAAAACTTTGAAAAACCAATCTTAAGTTTGTCACTTGTTGATGTTCAAGATTTGAAACGATCATCTCAAATTAAATATAACCTAGAGAATCCAAGTAAAGCTGCTATTAAATCAATCACCTTAACTCTGAAAAAAGGTGACGAGATTGTGAAGACATTGAATGTTTCACCAGAAGATCTAACAGCTTCTTTGACAGACTTACAGTACTACAAAGATTATAAACTTGAAACGAAGATGGTTTATGACCGTGGTGAGGGTGATGAGGAAGAAGTTCTGAAAGAAGAACCGCTAAGAATTGACCTCAAAAAAGTTGAAATCAAAAACATCAAAGAAACAAGCTTGATAAGTGTTGATGCTGACGGAAACGAAACAGACACTAGTTTGCTGACAGAAAAACCAGCTAATCTTGCTCTACTCTACCTACGAGTTACAACTCACGACAACAAAGTTACAAGACTGGCTGTTGACAAGATTGAAGAAGTAGAAAAAGACGGAAAAACTTTATACAAAGTCACTGCCAAAGCACCTGATTTAGTTCAACACACAGATGTTTCTAAATTGGCAAACGAGTATGTTCATTATTTTGAAAAACAAAAAGCACACGATGGTGATGTATATTATAGCTTTAACGACCTAGTAACGGCTATGAAAGCTAATCCAAGTGGTACCTTTAAACTTGGTGCAGATTTGAATGCAGCAAATGTACCAACTCCGAATAAACAATATGTACCTGGTAAATTTAGCGGAACTTTAACAAGTGTTGATGGAAAACAATATACAATTCACAATATGGCTCGTCAGTTATTTGATAATGTTGAAGGCGCTACAATTAATAACATTAATTTAGGTAATGTTAATATTAATATGCCTTGGATTGAAAATATTTCCGCACTATCAAGAGTAATTAAAAATGCCACAGTTGAAAATGTTAAGGTAACTGGTAGTATCCTTGGTAAAGATGGTATTGCTGGTATCGTAAATAAAGGAGATACTGGTGGACTTCTTAAAAATGTTGCTTTCATCGGTAAACTAACAGGTGTCGGTAATAAAGGTTGGGATCTTGGTGGTATCGCCGGAGAACTTTGGCGTGGTAATATTAAACATGCATACGTAGATGCTGATATTGTAGCAAATAAAGCTCGTATTGGTGGTCTTGTTGCTAGAACAGATAATGGTTACGATGGAAATGGGGTTAATAAATACGCATTTACTAGTCAATCTGTCGTTAAAGGAACTATTAAGGTGAAAACTCCTGTTGAAGTTGGTGGTTTCATTAGTAAAAACTATCCATGGGGTCGAGTTCTTGATACTGTTACAATGATGAAAGTTGAAAATGGTGAAGAATTCTATGGTTCTAAAGACCTTGTTGATGAAGATGGATACTTTACAAATAATTGGATAGATAGAAACTATGTTGTTACAGGTGTGAGTGAAGGGAAACGTTCATTTAAGTATTCTCGTAGTAATCGAATCCAAGAAATCAGCCTAGAAGATGCAAATAAAAAAATAGAATCATTCGGAATTACAGCTGATAAGTTTGAAATTAAACCTCTTGTTGAAGATACACTAAATAGTGTAAAACCAAAATCTGACACTTACAAAGATACTCAAGATTACGATACTTCTCGTGAACTTGCTTATCGTAACATCGAAAAATTACAACCGTTCTACAACAAAGAATGGATTGTAAATCAAGGTAATAAGATTCCTGCAGGTTCTAAATTACTAACTACTGAAGTTTTATCTGTTACAGGTATGAAAGATGGACAATTTGTGACCGACTTATCGGATGCTGACCACATTATGATTCATTACGCTGATAAGACGAAAGAAATTAAAGCTATTACGCAAAAAGAATCTAAGGTTCAACAAGTTCGTGAATATAGTATTGAAGGATTAGGTGATATTGTCTATACACCAAATATGGTTGTTAAAGATAGGACACAATTGATCAGCGATATCAAAGCTAAATTAGCTTCTGTTGAACTTGATTCAGATGAAGTTCGTAAGATTAATAACAATCCTAAGATGTTATACATGGAAGAAAGCTTCAAAGAAGTAAAAGATAATCTTGATGCTTTAGTTAAAGCTTTAGTTGAAAATGAAGACCATCAATTAAATACGGACGAAGCAGCTAAACGTGCCTTAGTTAAAAAGGTTGAAGATAACAAAGCTAAAATCATGTTAGCTCTGGCTTATTTAAACCAATACTATGGAATTAAATTTGACGGATTAAATATCAAAAATATGATGACCTTCAAACCGGATTTCTACGGTAAGAACGTTAACGTACTTGATAGATTAATCAGCTTCGCTTCAAATGGTAACAACCTAAAAGGTGATCAATCACACGATGCATTTAACAGAGCTCTTGCAAGTGCTACTGGTAAAGCTAACTTACACGAATTCCTGAAGTACAACATGGAATTATTCACTAGTGAAACAGATATGAATACTTGGTTCAAGAATAACATTGCAGATAACGCTTATGTTGTTGAGAAACAATCATCAAATCCTGATTTTGCGAATAAGAAACATAAATTGTATGAAGTAATTAATAATGGACATCACGGACGTTATATTTTACCACTTTTGAATTTGAAGAAAGCGCATATGATCTTAATTACAACCTATAATACCATTGCCTTTAGTTCATTTGAGAAATACGGTAAGAACACAGCAGAAGAACGTGAAGCGTTCAAGAAGCAAGTTGATTTACGTGCGCAAGAACAAATCAATTATTTAGACTTCTGGTCAAGACTTGCTGCAGATAATGTACGAAATAATCTTCTTAAGAGTGAAAATATGGTACCATCTGCAATTTGGGATAACCATGATGTACCAGGTTTGGGATGGGTTGACCGTATGGGACATACGAAGAAAGGCGATTTTGCTCCAATTCGTGAATTCTATGGTCCGACTGATAAGTGGCATGGATACAATGGAATGGGTGCATACGCTTATATCTTCCAAAATCCACAACCACAAGAGGCTGTATATTACATCATCTCTAGCATGATTAGTGATTTTGGTACATCTGCATTCACTCACGAAACAACTCACATCAATGACCGTATGGCCTACTTAGGAACATGGCGCCACCGTGAAGGAACAGATGTTGAAGCCTTTGCTCAAGGTATGTTACAATCACCATCAGTTTCAAATCCAAATGGTGAATATGGTGCCTTAGGATTAAACATGGCTTACGAACGTCAAAATGATGGAAATCAAATTTACAACTATAATCCGAATGTGTTAAATAGTCGTGAGAAAATCGATCACTACATGAAGAATTACAATGAATCCATGATGATGCTTGATTACTTAGAAGCTGAGTCTGTTATCAAGAAAAATACTGGAACAAATGATAAGTGGTTCAAGAAGATCGATAAGAAATATCGTGAAAAAGCGGATCGCAATGGCTTAGTTGGTGAACCACACCAATGGGATTTAGTTCGTGATTTGAATGATGACGAAAAGAATACGAAGCTGACAAGTATTGATCAACTGGTTGATGGAAACTTTGCAACGAAACATGGATTACCAGGAAATGGTCATTACCGTACTGAAGGATTTGATTCTGCTTATACTGTAGTAAATATGATGACAGGTATTTATGGTGGTAATACAAGTAAGAGTGCGGTTGGTTCAATCTCATTCAAACATAATACCTTCCGTATGTGGGGTTACTTCGGTTATCTAGACGGGTTCTTAGGTTATGCATCAAACAAATACAAACAAGAATCTAAAGCAGCTGGTAATGTAGGTCTTGGTGATGACTTTATTATTAATAAAGTTTCTAACGGCAAATTCCAAAGTTTAGAAGCATGGAAGAAAGCATGGTATCATGAAGTACACGAAAAAGCCCAAAGAGGTTTTGTTGAAATTGAAATCGATGGTCAAAAGATTTCAACTTACGCACAACTTCAGACCTTATTTGATGCAGCGGTCGAAAAAGACCTTCAAGGTAATGATTTCAAGAATACTGTAGATCTTAAATGGAAGGTTTACAAACAACTCTTGCAGAAATCAGATGGATTTGCTGGTGATTTATTCACTAAAGCATAATCAATAGTAAGAAAATAATAAAAAGGTAGATCAGCTTTGTCTGTATCTGCCTTTTTGTGCTATACTTAAGGTATGCATAGAAAAACAGTGATTGATTTTAGGGCTTTGGGGGAAAGATACACCTTTACCCAGCCGATTAAAGAGTTGAAAACGAGAAATGTAGCAGAAGTGGCAGATTTGCTGGCACAAGTGGAAAGCTACCAAGAGCAAGGTTATTATGTGGTGGGCTATGTCAGCTACGAGGCTGCACCTGCTTTTGAGGAGAAATTAGCAGTTCATAAATCTCCTTTACTGGACGAGTATTTGCTTTACTTTACTGTTCACGATAAGGTGGAGACCTCCCCTATTCCTCTGACTTATGATGAGGTTGATTTGCCTTCAAATTGGCAGGAAGTAACATCTGCAGAGGATTATGAAAAGGCGATTGCCCAGATTCATCATCATTTGCGGCAGGGGGACACCTACCAGGTCAACTACACCATCCAACTCAAGCAAGACTTAAGTGCCAATCCTTTTGCCATCTACAATCGTATGGTAGTAGAGCAGGAGGCGGGCTACAATGCTTATGTTGAACATGACGAGATGGCAGTGATTTCCATGAGTCCAGAGCTCTTTTTTGAGCAAAATGACCGTGAGTTGACAACGCGACCAATGAAGGGAACGACTCAGCGTGGAGTGACTGACCAAGAAGACCTTGCCCAAGCTAGTTGGTTAGAGCAGGATCCCAAAAATCGCTCTGAAAATATGATGATTGTGGACCTCTTGCGCAATGATATGAACCGTATTTCTGAAGTGGGGAGTGAGCATGTGGAACGTCTTTGCCAAGTGGAACAGTATTCAACGGTTTGGCAGATGACTTCAACCATCAAGAGTCAGTTGCGAGAGGATGTGGACCTTGTTGAAATTTTCCGCTCACTCTTTCCTTGTGGTTCCATAACAGGAGCTCCGAAAATTGCGACTATGGAGATTATAAAGGACTTGGAACCACAACCGCGTGGAGTCTACTGTGGAACCATTGGTCTTCTGCTTCCAAATGGACGACGGATTTTTAATGTGGCCATTCGGACTATTCAACTCTACAAGGGGCAAGCTATCTATGGAGTTGGCGGAGGCATTACTTGGGATAGCACTTGGGAGTCTGAATACCGCGAGGTTCATCAAAAGGCAGCCGTTCTCTATCGTAAACAAGCTCGTTTCAAACTGATTACTACAGGGAAAATCAGCCAAAAACAACTGATGTTTGAAGAACAACATCTGGAAAGGCTGAGAAAAGCTAGTCGGTATTTTGCCTTTCCATTTGATTCAGAAAACTTGAAACAAAAGATAGAGGAAGAGTGTCATGCTTGTGATGCTAATCAAGATTACCGCTTGCGTATTTCTCTCAGCAAGTCTGGAGAGATAGAAGTCGAACGCCGAGTATTAACACCCCTCAGTCCAAGTTTTTGTCAGGCCAAACTTTGCCTTCAGGAAGCCAATTTACAACAAGCCTTTACCTACTTCAAAACGACTCACCGACCGCATTTGAGCATAGAGGAACAAGAGAAGATTTACCATAATGGAAAAGGAGAACTTCTTGAAACCTCTATCGGAAATTTGGTTCTGAAGATTGATGGTAAACTCTATACATCGCCTATCCGACTTGGAATCTTACCAGGAATTTACCGTCAACACTTGCTTGAAAGCGGACAAGTAAAAGAGAAAGTCTTGACCATAGAAGATTTGAAGGGAGCAGAAGCTATCTATGGCTGTAATGCGGTGAGGGGCTTGTATGAATTGTCAGTAAAGGAGAGCTAAATGAAACTAATATTTTTACATGGCCTAGGTCAGTCAGCAGATAGTTGGAAAGAAGTGCAAGAGTTGCTTGTAGATTATCCTTCTGAAGCCCTTGACTTATTTCCTTCCGGAGTTGCTACCTATCAAGAAGCTAAGGAGCGCATTTATCAGCACTTGTCAGAGGAGACAGAACCTTTTATTTTGGTTGGTTTGTCTTTAGGTGCGGCCCTGGCACTAGAACTTTCCAGTTATGATTTACCAAATCTTCAAGGTTTAGTTTTGTCAGGTTGCCCTCTGAAATTAGCTGGAAATATCTTATTTAAAATCCAGTTGATGATATTTAAATTACTTCCCAAAAGAGTATTTGAAAAACAGGGAGCAGACAAAGCTCTTATGGTCGGAATTTCTGAGGAATTGAAGACACTTGATTTAACTGCTATAGCAGGGACTTGTCTTTATCCAACCTTACTAATTTGTGGTAGCAAAGATAAACCGAACCTTAGTTCTATGAGAAGTCTTCATAAACTAATATCAAAATCCCAATTTCAGATCATCCCAGACGGCCCTCATGTCTTGAATGAGGCAAAACCAAAGGAGTTTGTAGAAAAGATTAGAAGTTTCCTTGAATTGCTGAAATAAGTTTGATAAAATAATATTGAAAACGATATCATAATTATAGGAGAAAGAAATGAACAAACGTCTATTTTTAAAAATGAGTCTGGCTACCCTGCCAGCTTTAGCATTGTTTTCACAACCTGTGTTAGCAGAAGAAAACGTTCATTTTTCTAGTTGTAAGGAAGCTTGGGCGAATGGATACTCGGATATTCACGAGGGAGAACCAGGATATTCTGCCAAGTTAGACCGAGACCATGATGGTGTAGCCTGTGAATTGAAGAATGCTCCTAAGGGTGCTTTCAAAGCAAAACAATCAACGGTGGCTCAAACTAACACAAGTTCAGCAACAACAAGTGGTTGGGTTGAGCAGGATGGCGCTTGGTACTATTTTGATGAAAATGGAAATCCAGTGAAAAATGCATGGCAGGGAAACTATTACTTGAAATCAGATGGTAAAATGGCACAGAGCGAATGGATTTATGATTCTTACTATCAAGCTTGGTATTATTTGAAATCAGATGGATCTTATGCAAAGGATGCATGGCAAGGAGCTTACTACCTTAAATCAAATGGTAAGATGGCTAAAGGTGAGTGGGTCTACGATAGTAGCTACAAATCATACTACTACTTGACATCAGAAGGCAGTTACGCTCGTAACACTTGGTCAGGTAATTATTATCTCAAATCAGATGGTAAGATGGCTAAAGGTGAGTGGATATATGATAGTAACTATAAATCATATTACTACTTGACATCAGAAGGAAGTTATGCTCGTAACACCTGGGTAGGAAATTACTATCTTAAATCAAACGGTAAAATGGCTGTTAATGAACGTACACCAGATGGTTATCGTGTAGATGGTTCAGGTAAATGGGTTAAATAAGAAACTAAAAAATAGGGTAATAGGTAATATCAAATGAATAAAAAAAGATTATTAATATGTGCTTTGGCACTTTCAACAGTTGGAGTATTGTCAACAATTGACACAAAAGGAGTTCTTCCTCTTTCAGCGCAAACGGTGCAGGCTGACACACAAACTCTTACACCAACGGCAAAATATTATATTATTCTTCCGAATGATGCAGAAATATTTAATCGATGGAAGGGAACTGTTAATATTCCTATTATTGGGGCTACAAAAACTACTCCAGAATTATCTTATTTCCAAGAATCCGATCGCAACTATATAGCTAATGAGAATAAGTCTGGTGCCAATTACATAGAGTGGAAAGGAACAGTAGAAGAGTTTAAAGAGGCCATTAAGAAGCTGACTGATAAAAAATCAACTACTGCAACTCCAAAAAAGGATGAAAAGCCAACACCAAAACCGGATGAGAAGCCAAAACCAACACCAAAACCCGATGAAAAACCAAAGCCAACACCTACAGTTCAGTCTGGTTGGGTAGGTTCATCCTATTATCAAGATGGTAAAAAAGTCACTAGTAAGTGGATTTTTGATAAAAAATATAATTCATACTTCTATCTAGATGCATCAGGAAATTATGTTCAAAACGCTTGGGTAGGTAACTATTATCTCAAATCAGGCGGATACATGGCTAAAAGTGAATGGATTTTCGATAAGAACTATGGTTCATACTACTATCTAACATCAGAAGGTAGCTATGCTCGTAATACTTGGGTGGGTAATTACTACCTTAAATCAAATGGTAAGATGGCCAAAGGTGAGTGGGTCTATGATAAGAACTACGGTTCATACTACTACTTGACATCAGAAGGAAGCTATGCTCGCAATGCGTGGTCAGGCAATTATTATTTGAAGTCAAATGGTAAGATGGCTAAGAGTGAGTGGGTTTACGATAAGAACTATGGTTCATATTACTATCTAACATCCGAAGGTAGCTATGCTCGCAATGCGTGGTCAGGCAATTATTATTTGAAGTCAAATGGTAAGATGGCTAAGAGTGAGTGGATTTACGATAAGAACTATGGTTCATATTACTATCTAACATCCGAAGGTAGCTACGCTCGTAATACTTGGGTAGGAAATTACTACCTCAAATCAAATGGTAAGATGGCTAAAAGTGAATGGGTTGATGGAGGTCGTTACTATGTAGGAGCTAATGGATTATGGGAAACCAAATCATCAACCAATAGTGAATATTCTGCTGCTTTAGAAAAGGCAAAGAGTTATAATTCGCTATTCCATATGTCAAAAAAACGTATGTATAGACAATTAACTTCTGAATTTGATAAATTTTCAAATGATGCAGCTCAATATGCGATTGATCATTTAGAAGCCGATTATAAATATAATGCGTTATTTAATGCTAAGAACTATAGAAAATTATTTAATATGTCTAAATCTGGTCTTTTCAATCAATTGACCTCTTATATAGATGGCTTTACAGAAGAAGAAGCTAATTATGCAATTAATCATTTAGATGATTAACAGATACTAGTAGGCGAAAAATTCCTTATAATTCATTCACGCAAACCTTTGCATGATTAACTAAATTTTGTTATACTATATCTGTAAGCATTTTCAGTTAATTCATAATGAAAAAGGAGAATATGATGAGTCAAAAGATTATTGGGATTGACCTTGGTGGAACTTCTATCAAATTTGCAATCTTGACAACAGCAGGAGAAATTCAAGAAAAATGGTCTATCAAGACCAACATTTTGGATGAGGGAAGTCATATCGTAGATGATATGATTGAGTCTATTCAACACCGTTTGGACTTGCTTGGATTGGCAGCAGCAGACTTCCAAGGTATTGGAATGGGATCACCAGGTGTGGTTGACCGTGAAAAAGGAACTGTTATTGGTGCCTACAACTTGAACTGGAAAACCCTTCAACCAATTAAAGAGAAAATTGAAAAAGCCTTGGGCATTCCTTTCTTCATCGATAATGATGCCAACGTGGCAGCTCTTGGTGAGCGCTGGATGGGGGCTGGAGATAACCAACCAGACGTTGTCTTTATGACACTCGGTACTGGTGTTGGTGGCGGTATTGTCGCAGAAGGCAAATTGCTTCACGGTGTTGCTGGTGCAGCAGGTGAGCTTGGCCACATCACTGTTGACTTTGACCAACCAATCGCATGTACTTGCGGTAAGAAAGGTTGCCTTGAGACAGTAGCTTCTGCAACAGGGATTGTCAACTTGACTCGTCGCTATGCCGATGAATACGAAGGCGATGCAGCCTTGAAACGCTTGATTGATAACGGAGAAGAAGTAACTGCTAAGACTGTCTTTGACCTTGCAAAAGAAGGAGACGACCTTGCTTTGATTGTTTACCGTAACTTCTCACGTTACTTGGGAATCGCTTGTGCTAACATTGGTTCAATCCTAAACCCATCAACAATCGTTATCGGTGGGGGTGTATCAGCTGCAGGAGAATTCCTTCTACAAGGTGTTCAAAAAGTCTACGATGAAAATACTTTCCCACAAGTACGCACATCAACAAAATTAGCTCTTGCAACTCTAGGAAATGACGCTGGAGTTATCGGAGCAGCATCACTTGTATTGCAATAAAATAAAAATGACAGAGCTTGGTGATTCATCAGGCTCTTTTTCAAGATCATAATTGTAAATATAACTCTTAACTTTTTGATTTTAGAAAGGAGATTTTAAATGAATAAGTCAGAACAATCCATGTTTGAATTGGCTTTGTCCATTGCAAAAAAGCACATGAGGGACAATATGATAAGGCTGGAGTAGTTTATATCAAACACCCTCTTTTTGTAGCAAGTCTGGTCGATATGCAAGAAGAAAAGGCAGTCGCTCTATTGCACGATGTTCTTGAAGATAGCCCTTATACAGCAGAAGAACTAATATTGGCTGGTTTACCAGAGACTGTTGTTACTGCAGTGCAGGTACTTACCAAGAAAAAGGGACAAGATTATCAACAATATTTGGAACTTGTTAAATCGAATCCTATAGCACGTTGTGTCAAATTAGCAGATTTGAAACATAATTCAGATTTATCTAGACTAGCTACAATTACTGAAAAGGATCTGGAACGATTTGAAAAATACAAGAAAGCTATTGCTTATCTGAGCATGTAGAAAAGCTTTTTTTATGCTATACTAGTTAGGAAACAAATGAGGTGAGAGTAAATGACAAAAGCAGATACGATTTTTAAAGAGAATATTGAACGAATCCTTAAAGACGGTGTCTTTTCAGAGCAAGCGCGTCCCAAGTACAAGGATGGGACAGTTGCCAACTCTAAATATGTAACGGGAGCCTTTTCCGAGTATGACTTGGCCAAGGGGGAATTTCCCATCACAACCTTGCGTCCTATCGCTATCAAATCCGCTATCAAGGAAGTGCTCTGGATTTACCAAGACCAGTCAAATAGCCTAGAAGTGCTCAATGAAAAGTACAATGTTCACTACTGGAATGACTGGGAAGTGGGGGATACAGGAACCATAGGTGAGCGCTATGGGGCAGTTGTTAAGAAACACGACATTATCAATAAGCTTCTCAAACAGTTGGAAGCCAATCCTTGGAATCGTCGTAATATCATCTCGCTCTGGGATTATCAAGCTTTCGAAGAAACAGACGGGTTGCTTCCATGCGCCTTTCAGACCATGTTTGATGTCCGCCGTGTAGATGGAGAAATCTATCTGGATGCGACCTTGACCCAGCGTTCTAACGATATGCTGGTAGCCCATCACATCAATGCTATGCAGTATGTGGCCTTGCAGATGATGATTGCCAAGCATTTCGGCTGGAAGGTTGGGAAGTTCTTCTATTTCATCAACAACCTCCATATCTATGATAATCAATTTGAACAAGCTCAGGAATTGCTCCGTCGGGAGCCGTCAAACTGCCAACCACGCTTGGTTTTAAATGTTCCTGATGGGACTAGTTTCTTTGATATCAAAGCAGAAGATTTTGAGTTGGTGGATTATGACCCTGTAAAGCCACAGTTGAAGTTTGACCTAGCTATTTAAAAGAATAGAAAAAAGAAGTTGAGACAATGAATCCCAACTTCTTTTGTTTTTTAACGTGATACGCGGCGACGAGCTGCTTTTTTACGGTTTTCTTCGATGAAAGCTGCTTTTTGCTCTTCTGGTTCGATCACTTTCTTTTTAAATGCGTATACTGCACCTGCGACGGCAGCGACAGTTCCTGCGACACCTGTTACAAGACCTTTAGCGAATCCTTTAGCCATGAGTCTTCCTCCTTTATATTCTCAATCAGCCAGCCCCCTCAAGAGGTCACATTTTTCTGACTGACCTTTTTGTGTTATAATAATAGTAACGAAAAAATGGGAATTTTTCAAGGAAAAAAGATGAAAACAAAAATAATTGTGATTGTTGGACCGACTGCAGTTGGAAAGACAGCTCTTGCTATTGAAGTGGCCAAGCGTTTTAATGGCGAAGTGGTTAGTGGAGATAGCCAGCAAGTCTATCGAGGACTTGATATTGGGACAGCTAAGGCTAGTCCAGAAGAGCAAGCGGCTGTTCCTCATCATTTGATTGATGTTAGAGAGGTAACCGAGTCTTACTCGGCTTTTGATTTTGTTTCAGAAGCTAAGATGGCTATTGAGGATATTCACAGCCGTGGCAAGCTTGCCATTATCGCTGGTGGAACAGGACTTTACATACAGAGTCTACTAGAAGGATATCATCTCGGTGGAGAGACTCCCCATGAAGAGATTTTGGCCTATCGGGCCAGTTTGGAGCCTTATACAGATGAGGAATTAGCTCATTTGGTGGCGCAAGCAAGTCTTGAAATTCCCCAGTTTAATCGTCGTCGTGCTATGCGTGCCTTGGAAATTGCCCATTTTGGTCAGGATTTGGAAAATCAAGAGAGTCTATATGAACCGCTGATTATCTGCTTGGATGATGAACGCAGTCAATTATATGAACGAATCAATCATCGAGTGGATTTGATGTTTGAGGCTGGGCTTTTGGATGAGGCCAAGTGGCTTTTTGACCATTCCCCTGATGTGCAGGCTGCTAAAGGAATTGGCTATAAGGAACTCTTTCCTTGCTTCCGTGGAGAGCAAACCTTGGAGGAAGCCAGTGAGAGTCTCAAACAGGCTACTCGTCGTTTTGCCAAGCGTCAGTTGACCTGGTTCCGTAATCGCATGCAGGTCACCTTTTATCAGATTGGAGAAGCTGGTGTAAAAGATCGCATTTTAAGCCAGATAGAGGAGTTTTTAGATGATTGAAACGGAGAAAAAAGAGGAACGGGTCCTGCTCATTGGTGTGGAATTGCAGGGCATGGACAATTTTGACCTTTCTATGGAAGAATTGGCTAGTCTAGCTAAGACAGCTGGGGCAATTGTTGTAGATAGCTACAGACAAAAACGTGAAAAATATGATTCCAAGACCTTCGTCGGCTCTGGTAAGTTGGAAGAGATTGCGCTTATGGTGGATGCAGAAGAGATTACCACTGTCATCGTCAACAACCGTTTGACTCCACGGCAAAATGTCAATCTAGAGGAAGTTCTGGGTGTTAAGGTCATTGACCGTATGCAGTTGATTTTGGATATCTTTGCCATGAGAGCTCGAAGTCATGAAGGGAAGCTCCAAGTCCACCTAGCCCAGCTCAAATATCTCTTGCCTCGCTTGGTTGGTCAGGGAATTATGCTCAGCCGTCAGGCAGGGGGAATTGGTTCCCGTGGACCTGGTGAAAGCCAGCTGGAGTTGAACCGTCGTAGTGTTCGCAATCAAATCACAGATATCGAGCGTCAGCTCAAGGTGGTTGAGAAAAATCGGGCGACTGTCAGAGAAAAACGTCTGGAGTCGAGCACCTTTAAGATTGGTTTGATTGGTTACACCAATGCTGGGAAGTCAACTATCATGAACACCTTGACCAGTAAGACCCAGTATGAGGCTGACGAGCTCTTTGCGACTTTAGATGCGACGACTAAGAGTATCCATCTGGGAGGCAATCTCCAAGTAACTTTGACAGATACCGTTGGCTTTATCCAAGATTTGCCGACAGAGTTGGTGTCCAGTTTCAAGTCAACCTTGGAAGAAAGCAAGCATGTGGACCTTCTGGTTCATGTTATCGATGCCAGCAATCCTTACCATGAGGAGCATGAAAAAACAGTTCTGTCCATCATGAAAGACCTGGACATGGAGGATATTCCTCGCCTGACCCTTTATAATAAAGCGGATTTGGTGGAGGATTTCACGCCTACCCAAACGCCTTATGCCCTCATTTCTGCCAAGTCTGAGGATAGTCGTGAGAATTTGCAGGCACTATTTTTAGAGAAAATCAAGGATATTTTTGAATCTTTTACCTTGCGCGTGTCTTTTTCAAAGTCCTATAAGATTCATGATTTAGAAAGTGTTGCGATTCTGGAAGAACGTGACTATCAAGATGACGGAGAAGTCATTACAGGCTACATTTCTGAGAAAAACAAATGGAGGTTAGAAGAATTTTATGACTGATATCAAAACTTTGGCTCTAAAATATGGGGGCTATACAAGTCTAGACAAGGTCTATCTGGATCAGCTTCTAGCTGGAAAGACAGAGCAGGAGCAGTTGACTCTTATCGCACCTCCGCCGAGTGTAGTTAACGCCTATTTTGCTGAACTCTACCAGAAAAAGAGTCCTGAAGCAGCGACGGATTATTTTGCGGAACTCAGTCAGGAACTGAATCTTTACAATACTGAGCCAAGTTTCACTGAAGAAAGCAAACCCTTTATTCGTCTTAACCTATCTGGAAAATCCTTTGGATTTTGTTATGAGAGTGAGGGGCTGGGGCGGATTTTCTCTGAAAATGAAGAGAAAATTTCAGCTGACTTGCTCTTTGAGATTGCGCAAATTTTCCCCCATCAGCTAGTCTTTGAGGAGTCTGGAAAGATTTACATGAAGGCTGTCGGAGATGAGGAAGTTGTTAGCGTGGAGAATATAACAGCTTTGACTGATTTGGAAAGCTTGGCTGATGGTCGCAAACGTCTTAAAGGCTACAGTCAAGAGGATTTATTACAGGAAGCTACTGCTTTTTCTGGCAAGCGCTATTTCCGATCGGAAAACCGCACAGCCATGTTATATATTGATTAATTAGAAAGTATCGAATGGATATTCAATTTTTAGGAACGGGGGCTGGCCAGCCCTCTAAAGCCCGCAATGTTTCAAGTCTCGCTCTGAAACTCTTGGACGAGATTAACGAAGTCTGGCTCTTTGACTGTGGAGAAGGTACGCAAAATCGAATTCTTGAAACGACAATTCGACCACGTAAGGTCAGCAAAATTTTTATCACTCACCTGCATGGAGACCACATTTTTGGCTTGCCAGGTTTCCTTTCTAGCCGTGCCTTTCAGGCCAATGAAGAGCAGACAGATTTGGAAATCTATGGGCCGCAAGGGATTAAATCCTTTGTCTTAACCAGTCTTCGTGTGTCGGGTTCTCGCCTGCCTTACCGTATTCATTTTCATGAGTTTGACCAAGATTCTCTAGGGAAAATTCTTGAAACAGATAAATTCACTGTGTATGCAGAGGAGTTGGACCACACTATTTTCTGCGTTGGCTATCGTGTCATGCAAAAGGACTTGGAAGGAACGCTGGATGCTGAAAAACTCAAGGCTGCTGGTGTCCCATTTGGCCCACTTTTTGGGAAAATTAAAAACGGTCAGGACGTTGTTTTGGAAGACGGAACTGAAATCAAGGCAGCAGACTATATCTCAGCGCCACGTCCAGGTAAGATTATCACCATTCTGGGTGACACCCGCAAAACCAATGCCAGTGTGCGTCTAGCTGTTAATGCCGATATCCTAGTTCATGAGTCCACTTATGGCAAGGGCGATGAAACAATTGCTCGCAATCATGGTCACTCTACTAACATGCAGGCAGCGCAGGTGGCAGTAGAAGCAGGTGCTAAACGCCTCTTGCTTAACCATATCAGTGCTCGTTTCCTCTCAAAAGATATCAGCAAGCTCAAGAAAGATGCTGCTAGCATTTTTGAAAATGTCCATGTGGTCAAAGACTTGGAAGAAGTGGAAATCTAAAAGATTGGGAAAGGAACAGTATGCCTACTATTCTCATTACCGGAGCTAGCGGTGGCCTAGCCCAAGAAATGGTCAAACTCTTGCAAAATGACCAAGTCATCTTGCTTGGTAGAAATAAGGAAAAATTAGCCCAACTATACGGAAATCATTCCCATGCAGAATTGATTGAAATCGATATTACCGATGATTCAGCCTTAGAATCTCTGGTAGCAGACCTCTATCTCCGCTATGGCAAGATTGATATTTTGATAAACAACGCTGGTTACGGGATATTTGAGGAATTTGACCAGATTTCCGACCAAGATATTCATCAGATGTTCGAGGTCAATACCTTTGCCCTAATGAATCTGTCTCGTCGCCTTGCAGCTCGTATGAAGGAGAAGAGGCAAGGTCATATCATCAATATCGTTAGCATGGCAGGTTTGATTGCTACTGGCAAGTCTAGTCTCTACTCAGCCACTAAGTTTGCGGCTATTGGTTTTTCAAATGCTCTGCGCCTCGAACTTATGTCATATGGAGTCTATGTGACAACAGTCAATCCAGGACCAATCCGAACAGGATTTTTTGACCAGGCTGACCCAGATGGTAGCTACCTCAAGTCTGTTGACAGTTTCCTGCTAGAACCAGATGCAGTAGCTAAAAAGATTGTCAAGATTATAGGAAAAAACAAACGAGAACTCAATCTACCGATGTTGTTGAACTTAGCCCATAAGTTTTATACTCTCTTTCCTAAGCTAGCTGATAAGTTGGCAGGGGAGACTTTTAATTATAAGTAGAAGAAGTTCCTTTTAAAGGGACTTTTTAATTCTTTTAATTTAAATGTTAATGAGTATTTTTTCTTTTAAAACCACATTCAGTTTTTTTTAATTATTTTACAAATTTTAGAAAAAACAATCAAAAATATTATTTTATATGCCTAAAGTATTGAAAATTTCTATATTATTTTATAAAATAAGGATAAAAGACTATTAAAAGTTATGCGCTTACATAAAAATGAAAGCGATTACTAAAAGGAGGGTTTTATGGGGAAAGGCCATTGGAATCGGAAAAGAGTTTATAGCATTCGTAAGTTTGCTGTGGGAGCTTGCTCAGTAATGATTGGGACTTGTGCAGTTCTATTAGGTGGAAATATAGCTGAAGAATCTATAGTTTATGCGGATGAAACACCTATTACTCATACTGCTGAGAAACCTAAAGAGGAAAAACCAATAGTAGAAGAAAAGGTTGATCAAGCTTTGGAAACTAAAAATGTAGTTGAAAGGACAGCACAAAAACAACCTAGTGCCACTGAGTCTATTTCATCTGAGAAGAAAGAAGATGAAGCCGTAACTCCAAAAGAGGAAAAAGTGTCTGCTAAACCGGAAGCAAAAGCTCCAAGGATAGAATCACAAGCTTCAAGTCAAGAAAAACCGCTCAAGGAAGATGTTAAAGCTGTGACAAATGAAGAAGTCAATCAAATGATTGAAGACAGGAAAGTGAATTTTAATCAAAATTGGCACTTTAAACTCAATGCGAATTCTAAGGAAGCCATTAAATCGGATGCAGATGTATCTACGTGGAAAAAATTAGATTTACCGCATGACTGGAGTATCTTTAACGATTTCGATCATGAATCTCCTGCACAAAATGAAGGTGGACAGCTTAACGGTGGGGAAGCTTGGTATCGCAAGACTTTCAAACTAGATGAAAAAGACCTCAAGAAAAATGTTCGCCTTACTTTTGATGGCGTCTACATGGATTCTCAAGTTTATGTCAACGGTCAGTTAGTAGGCCATTATCCAAATGGTTATAACCAGTTTTCATATGATATCACTAACTATTTGAACAAAGATGGTCGTGAGAATGTAATTGCTGTTCATGCAGTTAACAAACAGCCAAGTAGTCGTTGGTATTCAGGAAGTGGTATCTATCGTGATGTGACTTTACAAGTGACAGATAAGGTGCATGTTGAGAAAAATGGGACAACCATCTTAACACCAAAACTTGAAGAACAACAACATGGCAAGGTTGAAACGCATGTGACCAGCAAAATCGTCAATACGGACGACAAAGACCATGAACTTGTAGCAGAATATCAAATCGTTGAACGTGGTGGTCAGGCTGTGACAGGTCTAGTACGTACAGAGAGCCGTACCTTGAAAGCACATGAAGTAACTAGTCTTGATGCGATTTTAGAAGTTGAAAGACCAAAACTCTGGACAGTTTTAAATGACAAACCTGCCTTGTACGAATTGATTACGCGTGTATACCGTGATGGTCAGTTGGTTGATGCTAAGAAGGATCTGTTTGGTTACCGTTACTATAACTGGACTCCAAATGAAGGTTTCTCTTTGAATGGTGAACGTATTAAATTCCATGGAGTTTCCTTGCACCATGACCACGGAGCGCTTGGAGCAGAAGAAAACTACAAGGCTGAGTACCGTAGACTGAAACAGATGAAGGAAATGGGAGTGAATTCGATTCGTACGACTCACAACCCTGCTAGTGAACAAACCTTGCAAATCGCAGCAGAACTTGGTTTGCTTGTTCAGGAAGAGGCCTTTGATACTTGGTATGGCGGAAAGAAACCTTATGACTATGGACGTTTCTTTGAAAAAGATGCTACTCATCCTGAGACTAAAAAAGGTGAAAAATGGTCTGATTTTGACCTACGTACCATGGTCGAAAGAGGCAAAAACAACCCAGCTATCTTCATGTGGTCAATCGGAAATGAAATCGGTGAAGCAAATGGGGATCCTCATTCTCTAGCGACTGTTAAACGTCTAGTCAAAGTTATCAAGGATGTTGATAAAACTCGTTATGTTACCATGGGAGCAGATAAGTTCCGTTTCGGTAATGGTAGCGGTGGGCATGAAAAAATTGCTGATGAACTCGATGCTGTTGGATTTAACTACTCTGAAGATAATTACAAAGCCCTTAGAGCTAAGCATCCAAACTGGTTGATTTATGGTTCAGAAACATCTTCTGCTACTCGTACACGTGGTAGCTATTATCGCCCTGAACGTGAATTGAAACATAGTAACGGTCCTGAACGTCATTACGAACAGTCAGATTATGGAAACGACCGTGTTGGTTGGGGTAAAACTGCAACCGCTTCATGGACTTTTGACCGTGACAATGCTGGTTATGCTGGTCAATTTATCTGGACAGGTACGGACTATATCGGTGAACCAACTCCATGGCACAACCAAAACCACACGCCGGTTAAAAGCTCTTACTTTGGTATTGTAGATACAGCGGGTATTCCAAAACATGACTTCTATCTTTACCAAAGCCAATGGGTTTCTGTTAAGAAGAAACCAATGGTTCACCTTCTTCCTCACTGGAACTGGGAAAACAAAGAATTAGCATCCAAAGTAGCTGACTCAGAAGGTAAGATTCCAGTTCGTGCTTATTCGAATGCTTCTAGTGTAGAATTGTTCTTAAATGGCCAGTCTCTAGGAGAGAAGAAATTCAACAAAAAACAAACTAGCGATGGACGAACTTACCAAGAAGGTGCTAATGCTAATGAACTTTATCTTGAATGGAAAGTTGCTTATCAACCAGGTACCTTGGAAGCAATTGCTCGTGATGAATCTGGCAAGGAAATTGCTCGAGATAAGATTACGACTGCTGGTAAGCCAGCTGCTGTTCGTCTTATCAAAGAAGACCATGCAATCGCAGCAGATGGAAAAGACTTGACTTACATCTACTATGAAATTGTTGACAGCCAAGGGAATGTGGTTCCAACTGCTAATAATCTGGTTCGCTTCCAATTGCATGGCCAAGGCCAACTTGTCGGTGTCGATAACGGAGAACAAGCCAGCCGTGAACGCTATAAGGCGCAAGCAGATGGTTCATGGATTCGTAGAGCATTTAACGGTAAAGGGGTTGCAATTGTCAAATCAACTGAGCAAGCAGGGAAATTCACACTGACAGCCCATTCAGATCTCTTGAAATCTAGTCAAGTAACTGTCTTTACTGGTAAAAAAGAAGGACAAGAGAAGACTGTTTTGGGGACAGAAGTAGCAAGAGTTCGTACATTAATCGGTAAAGATCCAAAAATGCCAAAAACAGTAGGTTTTGTGTACAGCGATGGTAGTCGTGAAAAACTTCCAGTAACTTGGTCTCAAGTCGATGTTAGTCAAGCAAGAGTTGTGACTGCTAAAGGTACAGCAAATGGACGTGAGGTAGAGGCTCGTGTCGAGGTTCTAGCAATTGCGAAAGAATTACCAACAGTTAAACGTGTTGCTCCAGGAGCAGATTTGAATACTGTAGATAAATATGTGTCAATACTTGTAACCGATGGAAGTGTACAAGAGTACGAAGTAGATAGCTGGGAGATTGCGGAAGCAGATAAAGCCAAACTTTCAGTAGCTGGATCACGTATTCAAATGACTGGTCAGTTAGCTGGAGAAACTATTCATGCAACCCTTGTGGTAGAAGAAGGAAATGCTGCAGCACCTGTAGTGCCAACTGTTACTGTTGGTGGTGAGGCAGTAACAGGGCTTACTAGTCAACAACCAATGCAATACCGCACTCTTGCTTATGGTGCATCCTTGCCAGAAGTCACAGCAAGTGCTGAAAATGCTGATGTTACAGTTCTTCAAGCAAGCGCAGCAAACGGCATGCGTGCGAGCATCTTTGTTCAGTCTAAAGATGGTGGCCCTCTTCAAACCTATGCAATTCAATTCCTAGAAGAAGCACCAAAAATTGCTCATTTGAGCTTGCAAGTGGAACAAGCTGACGGTCTCAAAGAAGACCAAACAGTCAACTTGTCGGTTCGAGCTCATTATCAAGATGGAACGCAAGCTGTATTACCAGCTGATAAGGCGAGCTTCTCTACAAGCGGTGAAGGGGAAGTTGCAGTCCGAAAAGGAATGCTTGAGTTGCATAAACCAGGAGCACTTATTCTGAAAGCTGAATATGAGGGTGCTACAGGTCAAATCAATCTCACTATACAAGCAAATACTGAGAAGAAGATTGCGCAATCCATCCGTCCTGTAAATGTAGTGACAGATTTACATCAAGAACCTACTCTCCCGTCAACAGTAACTGTTGAGTATGACAAAGGTTTCCCTAAAACTCATAAAGTCACTTGGCAAGCTATTCCGAAAGAAAAATTAGACCACTATCAAAGCTTTGAAGTGTTAGGTAAAGTTGAAGGAATTGACCTGGAAGCGCGTGCTAAAGTATCTGTAGAAGGCATCGTTTCAGTTGAAGAAGTTAGTGTGACAACTCCAATCGCAGAAGCACCACAATTACCAGAAAGCGTTCGTACATATGATTCAAATGGTCACGTTTCATCAGCTAAGGTTGTATGGGATGCGATTCGTCCAGAGCAATACGCTAAGGAAGGTGTCTTTACAGTTAATGGTCGCTTAGAAGGTACTCAATTAACAACTAAACTTCATGTTCGCGTATCTGCTCAAACTGAGCAAGGTGCAAACATTTCTGACCAATGGACCGGTTCAGAATTGCCACTTGCCTTTGCTTCAGATTCAAATCCAACCGACCCTGTTTCAAATGTCAACGATAAATTGATTTCCTTTAATGACCGACCAGCCAATCGTTGGACAAACTGGAATCGTAGTAATCCAGAAGCTTCAGTCGGTGTTCTGTTTGGAGATTCAGGTATCTTGAGCAAACGCTCCGTTGATAATCTAAGTGTCGGATTCCACGAAGACCATGGAGTTGGTGCACCGAAGTCTTATGTGATTGAGTATTATGTTGGTAATACTGCTCCAACAGCTCCTAAGAATCCTAGCTTTGTAGGCAATGAGGACCATGTCTTTAATGATTCTGCTAACTGGAAACCAGTGACTAATCTAAAAGCCCCTGCTCAACTCAAGGCTGGAGAAATGAACCACTTTAGCTTTGATAAAGTTGAAACCTATGCTGTTCGTATTCGCATGGTTAAAGCAGATAACAAGCGTGGAACGTCTATCACAGAAGTACAAATCTTTGCGAAACAAGTTGCGGCAGCCAAACAAGGACAAACAAGAATCCAAGTTGACGGCAAAGACTTAGTAAACTTCAACCCTGATTTGACAGACTACTACCTTGAGTCTGTAGATGGAAAAGTTCCCGCAGTCACAGCAAGTGTTAGCAACAATGGTCTCGCTACCGTCGTTCCAAGCGTTCGTGAAGGTGAGCCAGTTCGTGTCATCGCGAAAGCTGAAAATGGCGACATCTTAGGAGAATACCGTCTGCACTTCACTAAGGATAAGAACTTACTTTCTCATAAACCAGTTGCTGCGGTTAAACAAGCTCGCTTGTTGCAACTAGGTCAAGCACTTGAATTGCCGACTAAGGTTCCGGTATACTTCACAGGTAAAGACGGCTACGAAACAAAAGACCTTACAGTTGAATGGGAAGAAGTTCCAGCAGAAAATCTGACAAAAGCAGGTCAATTTACTGTTCGAGGTCGTGTCCTTGGTAGCAATCTTACTGTAGAGTTCACTGTACGAGTGACAGATAAACTTGGTGAGGCTCTTTCAGATAACCCTAACTATGATGAAAATGGTAATCAGGCCTTTGCTTCAGCAACCAACGATATTGATAAAAACTCTCATGACCGCGTTGACTATCTCAATGACAGAGATCATTCAGAAAATCGTCGTTGGACAAACTGGTCTGCAAGACCGTCTACCAATCCAGAAGTATCAGCAGGCGTCATCTTCCGTGAAAATGGGAAGATTGTAGAACGGACTGTTGCACAAGGAAAAGTTCAGTTCTTTGCAGATAGTGGTACAGATGCACCATCTAAACTTGTTTTGGAACGCTATGTCGGTCCAGACTTTGAAGTGCCAACCTACTATTCAAACTACCAATCTTACGAATCTGGACATCCATTTAACAATCCAGAAAATTGGGAAGTTGTGCCTTATCGTGCGGATAAAGACATTGCAGCTGGTGATGAAATCAACGTAACATTTAAAGCTGTCAAAGCCAAAGCTATGAGATGGCGTATGGAGCGCAAAGCAGATAAGAGCGGTGTTGCGATGATTGAGATGACCTTCCTTGCTCCAAGCGAATTGCCTCAAGAAAGCACTAAATCGAAGATTCTTGTAGATGGAAAACAACTTGCTGATTTCGCTGAAAATCGTCAAGATTATCAAATCACCTATAAAGGTCAACGTCCAAAAGTCTCAGTTGAAGAAAACAATCAAGTAGCTTCAACTGTGGTAGATAGTGGCGATGATAGTCTTCCAGTACTTGTTCGTCTTGTTTCAGAAAATGGAAAACAAGTCAAGGAATACCGTATCCAGTTGACTAAGGAAAAACCAGTTTCTGAAAAAACAGTTGCTGCAGTACAAGAAGAACTTCCAAAACTTGAATTGGTTGAAAAAGATATAGCCTACAAGATAGTTGAGAAAAAGGATTCAACACTGTATCTTGGTGAAACTCGTGTAGAACAAGAAGGAAAAGTTGGTAAGGAACGTATCTTCACAGCGATAAATCCTAATGGAAGTAAGGAAGAAAAACTCCATGAAGTGGTAGAAGTTCCGACAGACCGCATCGTCTTGGTTGGAACCAATCCCGGCACCTCTCTTCCAGAAGAAGAAGTGAAAAATCTTGTGCTTAACAGACCAGAACTTGTAATCGAAGAAGAAATCATCGACTTCAATGTTCAGGAACGTAAGTCTGACAAGTTGTATCTAGGTGAAACCCGTGTCCTCCAAGAAGGAAAACAAGGTGTCCGTGTTCACTTGATTGAAGTGGAAAATGGGAAACGTCAACTCAAAGACACATATGATAAAGTTGCTGCACAAGATCGTATCGTGGAAGTGGGGACCACCCCAGGTACTTCTCTTCCAGAAGACGAAGTGAAGAATCTTGTTCTGAATCGCCCAGAACTTGTTGTCGAAGAAGAAGCCATCGACTTCAATGTTCAGGAGCGTAAGTCTGATAAGTTGTATCTAGGTGAAACCCGTGTCCTCCAAGAAGGAAAACAAGGTGTCCGTGTTCGCTGGATTGAAGTGGAAAATGGGCAACGTCAGCTTAAAGAAACTTATGATAAAGTCGTTGCACAAGATCGTATCGTGGAAGTGGGGACCAATCCAGGTACTTCTCTTCCAGAAGACGAAGTGAAAAATCTTGTTCTGAATCGCCCAGAGCTTGTAGTCGAAGAAGAAACCATTGACTTCAATGTTCAGGAGCGTAAGTCTGATAAGTTGTATCTAGGTGAAACCCGTGTCCTCCAAGAAGGAAAACAAGGTGTCCGTGTTCGATTGATTGAAGTGGAAAATGGGCAACGTCAGCTTAAAGAAACTTACGATAAAGTTGCTGCACAAGATCGTATAGTAGAAGTTGGTACTAAACTAGGAACTTCTCTGCCAGAAGACGAAGTGAAAAATCTTGTTCTAAATCGCCCAGAGCTTATTTTAGGAGAAGAAACCATCGATTTCAAGGTTCAGGAACAAAAGAACGAAAAACTTCCCGCAGGTGAAACACGAGTCCTCCAAGAAGGAAGACAAGGGGTTCGTGTTCACTTGATTGAGGTTGAAAATGGTAAGCGAACTGAAAAGGATAGCTATAATAAAGTTATGGTTCAGGATCGCATCGTAGAAGTCGGTACAGCTGGCGAAACAACCAAACCAGTATCTCAAGAAACTACAAAACCACAAGTGTCAGAAAAAGCAGATACAAAACAAATCGCTTCAAGTGAATCTAGTCAAGCTAATAAAGTGCAGTTACCAAATACAGGAAGTGCGGCAAGCCAAGCAGCAGTAGCAGCAGGCTTAGCTCTTCTCGGTTTGAGTGCAGGATTAGTAGCCACTAAAGGTAAAAAAGAAGATTAGAAATTTTGATACCTTCTTTATCATTAAAGACTAGCGAGAAGCTCTTGTCTTAGATAGAAGATAAATCCCTTGGAATATAAGTTTCTAAGGGATTTTCTTTGTATAAAATTGTATAGTGTTACTGTCTATCCTATTTTGAAGAGAAAGCAAAAATCCCTAGAAAATGTTTAGGGATTCGATTATTTCATTAAGAACAATTCAACAACCATCTCGATATACATGACAAGGGTTAATAAGAATCCTGCACGCCAGAAGAATTTGATGAATTTAGGATAGTAAAAGCTGCGTTTTTTCAGAAGGAAGAAAAAAACGAGAATAATGGCTAGGAGTGAGAGGGCTAGTCCCAGTCTAGGGAGGAAATTATGGGTAAAGGTTTTAGCTGTGATTAGGTAGTATTCAAATACCAAGACTGGAAAAGCCAAATCCGCAAAGTTTCGTCCTAGTTTTTTTAATCTAAAAAGTTTGGTTATGATAATGCAGACTACTAAAGTCAGTATCAATAATAAAATAGATGCTAATTTCATTAAAATCATACCCATATTGTATCATAAAAAATCGCTAAAGGAAATGAGAAACAGAGGAATTTATAGGAAAGTCAGGCTTTTGAGATTGTGGGTGTTTTTTGTTATAATGAAAGTTATGAAATCTTATAATACCTTGAATGATTATTATCGAAAACTCTTTGGAGAAAAGACCTTTAAAGTCCCTATTGATGCGGGGTTTGACTGTCCCAATCGTGATGGGACTGTGGCTCATGGAGGCTGTACTTTTTGTACGGTTTCAGGTTCTGGAGATGCTATCGTAGCACCGGACGCGCCTATCCGTGAGCAATTTTATAAGGAAATTGACTTTATGCACCGTAAGTGGCCAGATGTTCAGAAGTATCTGGTTTATTTTCAAAATTTTACCAACACCCATGAAAAGGTAGAAGTCATCCGAGAGCGCTATGAGCAGGCTATCAATGAGCCAGGTGTAGTAGGAATCAATATCGGAACACGGCCAGACTGTTTACCAGATGAAACCATCGAATATTTGGCTGAATTATCGGAGCGCATGCATGTGACGGTTGAATTGGGCTTGCAGACAACTTATGAAACAACCTCTGACCTGATTAACCGTGCCCACTCTTATGAATTGTACGTGGAAACGGTCAAGCGTTTGAGAAAGTATCCCAAGATTGAGATTGTTTCCCATCTGATCAACGGACTTCCTGGTGAAACCCATGAGATGATGATTGAAAATGTCCGCCGCTGTGTTACGGATAATGATATTCAAGGAATTAAATTGCACTTGCTTCACCTGATGACCAATACACGTATGCAACGAGATTACCATGAGGGACGTTTACAATTGATGAGCCGGGATGAATATGTCAAGGTCATCTGTGACCAACTGGAAATCATTCCCAAACATATCGTCATCCATCGAATCACAGGAGATGCACCTAGAGATATGCTGATTGGTCCTATGTGGAGCCTCAATAAATGGGAAGTTCTAAATAGTATTGAGATGGAGATGCGACGTCGCGGAAGTGTTCAAGGATGCAAGGCTGTAAAACAGGAGTTTGAAAATGAAAAGACCACTTGAGATGGCACATGATTTTTTAGCTGAGGTAGTGACAAAAGAGGATATCGTAGTGGATGCGACTATGGGAAATGGTCATGACACCCTTTTTTTAGCCAAACTAGCCAAGAAAGTCTATGCCTTTGATATTCAGGAACAAGCCTTGGAAAAGACCCAAGAACGTTTAAACCAGGCTGGAATGACAAATGCCCAGTTAATCTTGCAAGGTCATGAGACACTGGACCAGTTTGTGACAGAAGCCAAGGCAGGGATTTTTAATCTGGGCTATTTGCCGTCAGCTGATAAATCTGTCATTACCCAACCTCAGACAACGATTGAAGCATTAGAAAAGCTGTGTCATTTGCTTGTCAAAGGTGGACGAATTGCTATCATGATCTACTATGGTCATGAAGGAGGCGACCTAGAGAGGGATGCTGTCTTGAATTTTGTTAGCCAATTGAGCCAACAAGAGTACACAGCTGCCATTTACCGAACTTTAAACCAAGTCAACAACCCACCGTTTTTAGTGATGATTGAGAAATTAGAGAGATATAGACATGGATAAACAATACCTACGTGAAAAGCTGGATGCCATGCGCCAGAATTTTGTCGAATCAACCCAGCACGAACGAGCAGTGGGTGTGTTAGACCAAGTGCATATGAGCAAAAAAATGCTTAAAATCAAGAAAAAGTTAGTTGCTCTTGAAATGGAACGGTGCCAGAGA
Source organism: Streptococcus sp. OH4692_COT-348 (assembly GCF_003859975.1). Classification (GTDB taxonomy): domain Bacteria; phylum Bacillota; class Bacilli; order Lactobacillales; family Streptococcaceae; genus Streptococcus. The sequence goes on along the minus strand of NZ_RQZB01000016.1, from coordinate 14,583 downwards.
AAAATTGAGCACAAGGATTGTTCCAAGATTGACCAAAAAATCAAAGAGCAGAAGGAGATATTTGAATCCTGTTGTAAAAAAGATTAAGGAGGAAGAGCGTGGAATTACTGATTTACCTCATCCTATTTTTACTGGTCTTGATTGTCTCGAGTACAACCAATAAACTCCTGCCCTTTTTGCCTCTCCCTTTGGTGCAAATTCTTTTGGGAATTGTGATTGGTCTCTTTTTACCCAATACTGATTTTCACCTCAATACGGAGTTATTTTTGGCCCTAGTTATCGGTCCCTTACTTTTCCGAGAGTCGGAAGAAGCGGATATTACGGCTATTTTAAAACACTGGCGAATCATTGTTTACCTCATATTTCCAGTGATTTTCATCTCGACCCTGAGTTTGGGTAGCTTGGCCCATCTTCTTTGGCTCAGCCTTCCCTTGGCAGCTTGTTTGGCTGTTGGGGCAGCCCTTGGGCCTACGGACTTGGTTGCCTTTGCCTCTCTTTCGGAGCGTTTTAGCTTTCCTAAGCGCGTGTCCAATATCCTTAAGGGTGAAGGACTCTTGAATGATGCTTCTGGCTTGGTTGCCTTTCAGGTAGCTTTGACAGCTTGGACAACTGGAGCCTTTTCCCTTGGGCAAGCTAGTAGTTCGCTCATCTTTTCAATCCTAGGCGGTTTTTTAATTGGATTTTTTACAGCTATGATCAACCGTTTCCTCCATACTTTCTTGCTGAGTGTGCGAGCAACGGATATTGCTAGTGAGCTCCTTCTGGAATTGAGTTTGCCCTTGGTAACCTTCTTTCTGGCAGAAGAAGTCCATGTTTCAGGGATTATTGCCGTTGTAGTTGCTGGGATTTTAAAGGCAAGCCGTTTTAAGAAAATTACGCTCCTTGAAGCCCAAGTGGATACGGTGACCGAGACGGTTTGGCATACAGTGAATTTTATGCTCAACGGTTCTGTCTTTGTGATTTTAGGGATGGAGTTGGAAATGATAGCAGAGCCTATTTTAACGAATCCAATCTATAATCCCTTACTGTTATTGCTATCTCTTATAGCATTGACCTTTGTCCTCTTTGCTATCCGTTTTGTCATGATTTATGGATACTATGCCTATAGGACTAGACGTCTCAATAAAAAGCTAAATAAGTATATGAAGGACATGCTTCTCTTGACCTTCTCAGGTGTTAAGGGAACGGTGTCGATTGCTACGATTCTTCTGATACCAAGTAATCTAGAGCAGGAGTATCCTCTCTTGCTTTTCCTCGTCGCAGGTGTGACACTTGTAAGCTTTTTAACAGGTCTCTTGATTCTTCCTCATCTTTCTGATGAACAGGAAGAAAGCAAGGATTATCTCATGCATATCGCCATTTTGAACGAGGTTACTTCGGAGTTAGAAAAAGAACTTGAAACTCATAAGAATAAGCTCCCTCTCTATGCAGCTATTGACAATTACCATGGACGAATAGAGAATCTTATCTTGAGTCAAGAAAATAAGGGGGCTCAAGAAGACTGGGAGACCTTGAAACTTCTCATCCTCAGTATTGAAAGTGATGGTCTGGAACAGGCCTACGAAGAAGGCAAGATGAGTGAGCGTGCCTATCGAGTCTACCAACGTTATCTGAAAAACATGGAACAAAGTATCAATCGCAAGTTTGCTTCACGATTGACCTATTATTTCCTTGTTTCCTTGCGAATTTTACGTTTTCTCCTTCATGAAGTCTTTACCTTAGGCAAGACCTTCCGTAGTTGGAAAAATGAAGAATCACAGAAACTCAGAGCCCTTGACTATGATCAAATTGCAGAGCTCTATCTAGAAAATACAGAGATGATTATCGAAAGTTTGGAGAACCTAAAAGGGGTTTATAAGAGTTCTTTAATCAGCTTCATGCAGGATTCTCGTCTCCGTGAAACAGCTATCATCACCAGTGGTGCCTTTGTCGAACGGGTTATCAATCGTGTCAAACCCAACAATATCGATGAAATGCTGAGAGGCTATTATCTGGAGCGTAAATTGATTTTCGAATACGAAGAAAAACGATTGATTACGACCAAGTATGCCAAGAAGTTACGACAAAATGTCAATAACTTAGAGAACTATTCCTTGAAGGAAACTGCCAATACCCTGCCTTATGATATGGTGGAATTGGTAAGAAGAAATTAGTTAATACTCTTCGAAAATCTCTTCAAACCACGTCAGCGTCGCCTTACCGTACTCAAGTACAGCTTACGGCTAGCTTCCTAGTTTGCTCTTTGATTTTCATTGAGTATAAGATTGTAAGTGAAGGAGTGTGACATGAAGAAGTGGTGGAAAGAGCTGATAGACAAACCTTTATTAAAAGCTTTTTTACATTATTATCAAGCATCAGATAGTGAGTTGACCAGCGTCGCAGTAGCCTACTATTGGTTGATTTCGATTTTCCCCCTGCTTTTGGTGGTGGTTAATATCCTCCCTTATTTTCAGATTCCAGTCTCTAATTTTTTAAAGGTTGTCAATGAATTTTTGCCAGAAACCATGTATGATGTGGTCGCAAAGATTATTACAGAAGTGCTGACCCAACCGTCAACGGGCTTATTGAGTTTTGCGGTTTTGTCAGCCCTCTGGACCTTTTCAAAATCAATGAATTTCCTACAGAAAGCCTTCAATAAAGCTTACGGAGTAGCTAAAAATCGTGGAATGATTTCTAGTCAGCTCATGAGTTTGTTTGTCAGTTTTGGCTTGCAGATTCTCTTCGCCTCAGCTCTGTTTTTGAGTGTTTTTGGCCGCATGCTTCTCAACCTTATCAAGAGCTACTGGAAATCGGATAGTCCTCTCTTTGATTATCTGCAAGACCTGACAGGCCCCTTGGTCTATGCCTTGATTTTTGCAATCTTGGTCATGCTTTATTATTTTCTGCCCAATGTTAAGGTTCGACGGATTCGACATGTATTGCCAGGTAGTGCCTTTGTCTTGTTGATCCTGGTCTTACTGCTCAATATCTTTTCAGTCTATGTCAACAATTATGTCAATCACCTAGTGGATGTGCGTTTTTTCAGTTCCGTCGTCGTGGTGGTCATTATGTTCTGGTTTATTCTCATTGCTAAGATTTTGATTGTCGGCGCGGTGATTAATGCTAGTGTGCAGAGTTTTAAAGATCTGAATTTTAGAAAAGACTAACGAATTTTTAATTCATTACAAAACGCATACTATGAAAATTCCACGAGGTCAACTATAGTCAGAAAGCTGAACAACAAGCCAAAACGCCCAAAAAAGGCGGCAAAAAGCAAGCACCTGCAAGCAACGTGCCGAAATGGTCAAATCCTGATTATGTCAACGAATTAGACCCAAAAATCGTTGATATACTAGTAGAATTTCACAAGTCGCAAGGCACTTTGGAAACTCCCGAGGCGCAAGCAGAAATCGCCCAAAAACGTGCAGAAATCGAGCAAAGAAGAGCTGAACTTGAGGATAAAAAACAAGAACTTTTGAACCGCTTGAACAAATAGAGTTTCGCAAGTATTATGCTTACAAATTACTTGAGCAATTAACTAAAATATAAACCCTGCCTTTATATCTAGGCAGGGTTTATATTTTAGAAATTCATGTAGGTTATTTCGGTTTTTACATACCCAGTATAGTTTGAGTTTCTATAGTATTCAGTGATAAACTTCCATTTTCTTTGAGCAACATGGATATAAGTACTTGTTATGTAGTATGGATATGGACTTTGTGAATCCAAGTAAGCCTGATAAGCTTGTATACCCCAAAATGCTCCACCAATTATTGCACCCCATGGCCCCCCAATACAGAACCTATCTTACCAATCATGTAACTTATTCCAGAATCAATCATGAAGTGAGCGAATGTGTTGGCTTCTTTATTCCCATGTATTGTGTTGACGTAATTCCAAACATTAGGATCGTATGATTTAAAAGATATATTTAGGTCGATTTCATTCTTTTGATAAGTCATATAAAATGACCCATTGATATAGACGCCATCAGCACGTCGTTCAATAGTGTCTACACTTCCATTTGGATTGACCACCTCAAGAACTTCATCACTTAAAATATTTACTTGCGTATCTCCGAACCGCACTGATGAGCCATTCTCAAACTGAACCTCACCAGATACAACTTTAGAGTTTGCCGATAAGCTATCATCAGCAAAAACAACAAGCGACGGGGAAATGCTAGACATACAGAAAACAGACATAACGGAAACTCCTTTGTATTTTTGATTTTTTTAAATTTTTATTATACAATAAAACCAAATAAAAAGAAAGCGGTAACAATATGCTTAAGGCGAAAATTTTTTATATATTTTTATATTTGATCGTTATCGAAACTATAGGCTTGTTGTTGTTGAAAAACGGTCTTGAAAGAGGTTATTTAGACACAGAAGCTATTATCCTCGCAGTTTTTTCATTTGCTTTTTACAACCTATGTTCATTCGCTTGGGTCTGCTCTACAATAAAAAACAATAAAAAATAAATAGACGTATTTCAAAAAAAGATTACATATTTATCTAAGTAAAACGACGATTTAAATCGTCGTTTTTTTGTATAACTCCCCCTGAAATTTATTTTAATTATGCAAATTTCACGTATTTTTGGTGCTGAGACAACGATTCTGAGAGCTTTTCAGACTTTGTCTATCATTAGAAAAAGCTTAGAGCACCAAAGGATAATGCCTGGTAATATGCGCTTTTTTGATTATGAAAATTAATAGATAAACATGGCATCGCCAAAACTAAAGAAGCGGTAGTGTTCTTGAATGGCGTGGTGGTAGGCATCTAAGACTAAGTCACGGCCTGCAAAGGCAGAAACCAACATGACCAGAGTTGATTTTGGCAGGTGGAAGTTGGTTGAGAAGGCATCCACGACCTTCCATTCATAGCCAGGTTTGATAAAGATATTGGTCCAGCCAGAATCTGCTTGGATTTGCCCATCAAACTTGGAACCAATAGTTTCCAAGGTGCGGATAGAAGTGGTTCCGACAGCGATGACACGACCACCATTTTCCTTAACAGAGCGAAGAGTGACAGCCGCTTCCTCAGAAAGCTGATAGAATTCTGAGTGCATTTCGTGTTCGTCCAGATTGTCAACAGAGACAGGTCTAAAGGTTCCGAGTCCGACGTGGAGAGTCAGATAGACCAGATGGACACCTTTGGCTTGGATTTCTGCTAACAGTTCTTTGGTGAAGTGCAATCCAGCAGTCGGTGCTGCAGCAGAGCCACTTTCCTTGGCGTAAACGGTTTGATAGCGTTCACGGTCATCTAGTTTTTCATGGATATAAGGCGGTAGCGGCATTTCACCTAGACTTTCCAAAACTTCTAGGAAAATTCCTTGGTATTCAAAGCGGACAATACGACCACCGTGGGTCAATTCTTCCGTAACGACAGCGCTGAGGCGACCATCACCAAAGCTGATACGAGTTCCGACCTTGAGGCGTTTGGCAGGTTTAGCCAGAACTTCCCACTCATCTCCACTAGTATTTTTGAGCAGGAGAAGTTCCACATGACCTCCAGTTTCTTCCTTTTGACCATAGAGGCGGGCAGGGAGAACACGGGTATCATTCATAACAAGGGCATCGCCAGGTTCCAGCATATCAATAATAGAGTGGAAGTGCTTATCCTGCATTTTTCCTGTCTCACGATTAACGATAAGGAGTTTGGAGGCATCTCGTTTTTCAAGGGGCGTTTGGGCAATCAATTCCTCTGGCAAGTGGAAATCAAAATCAGCTGTATTCATTTTTTTCATCATTCTTTCTAAGTTCTAATCTTATCCATTATAACACGTTTCAAGTTTGGACGCTCTTTTTTTAGAAATTAAATCGTTTTCACTTGACAAAAATTGGTCTATACCATATAATAAATATAGATTAAAACGGAGGATAAAAAGATGAAAGTTATTAAAGTTGAAAACCAAATCGAAGGTGGAAAAGTTGCTTTTGAGATTTTGAAGGAAAAATTGGCCAACGGCGCTCAAACCCTAGGACTTGCGACAGGAAGTAGTCCACTTGAATTTTACAAGGAAATTGTTGAGAGCGACCTTGATTTTTCAAATCTAACCAGTGTCAACCTTGATGAGTATGTAGGACTTGATGGGGACAACCCACAGTCTTATCGTTACTTCATGCAAGAAAACTTGTTTAACCAAAAACCATTTAAAGAAAGTTTCTTGCCTCGTGGGGTTAAGGACAATGCTGAATCTGAAGTTGAACGCTACAACCAAATTTTGGCTGACCATCCAGTTGACCTCCAAATCTTGGGAATCGGTCGCAATGGACATATCGGATTTAATGAACCTGGTACTCCATTTGACAGTCAAACACACCTAGTAGAACTTGACCAGTCAACTATCGAAGCAAACGCACGTTTCTTTGACAAGATTGAAGACGTTCCAACACAAGCCATTTCAATGGGGATTAAAAACATCTTGGATGCCAAGTCAATCCTTCTCTTTGCTTACGGTGAATCGAAAGCAGAAGCCATTGCCGGAACAGTGTCTGGCCCAGTGACTGAGAGTTTGCCAGCAAGTAGCCTACAAAATCACCCTGATGTGACCATCATCGCAGATGCTGAAGCGCTTAGCTTACTTGAAAAATAAAAAGTATAAAAACCACTTGCTCTTTGGAGTGAGTGGTTTTTTACTTCAAATGTTCACTATCCTGCTAAAAGAAATTTTTCTGTAAATTCCCGTAACAGTTGTCGATATTTCATATAAAAAGGTATCCAATAGAAAATTATTAAATGTCTGTAAACTGTGATATAATCGTATTGACTATTTTTTATGATACTATACGATTTTTATTAAGACAGTCGATAGTTGTTGATGCTGGAAACCATGATATAACTGGCAATTCCTGACATGTGAAGAAAGGTTGAAATCCAGCCTGTTATATTTGGTAGAAGCATGGTGAGAGATAGAACGATTAAAAGGATATAAAATAGTTTTAATCCTAAATTGAAATTTTTCCATATACTAAACATATTCATCACCCCACCCGTTACAAAAGCATAGCCAATAGCAGAGATACCCGATGCCTGAATTTCTTGATTCTGTGTTAATATATGGAATACAATTGAAGATATTACCATAGAAGTAATAAAAACTAAAAATACATATTTTGATCCCCTTTTATACTCCAATAGCCCACCAAAAGGAAGTAACATTAAAGTATTTAAAACTAAATGAAACCATATAAACCATACTGGTGCTTCTTTACTTCCATGCATAAATGTACCACTAAAGTATTGCCAACAATAAATTGGCTTTGAATGAAATGCAAATAAGTCATACATTACACTTCCCCAAAAGGTAGTAAGAATTCCTAGCAATAAACAAATTACAACTAAAATACTGACCATAGGGTAAATTTTTATGATTCTTTTCATGTTATAGATTCACTTCTAAATAATACTAATTTTTGCTAATCAATATGTGTCACTATTATATCATTTCCATCTATAAATGTTAATCAATTTTAACAAGATTAACAACAAGATTAAAATTGAAGATAATCAAAATTAAACCGCATTTTTTCTTGACAATTATTCCTTTTACGTGTAGAATATAATAGATATTGAACTTGAAGGGAGTGAAAAAAATGTCTAAAACAGTAGTACGTAAGAATGAATCTCTTGATGACGCACTTCGTCGTTTCAAACGTGCGGTTACTAAAGCTGGTACTCTTCAAGAAACACGCAAACGTGAATTCTATGAAAAACCTTCTGTAAAACGTAAACGTAAATCAGAAGCAGCTCGTAAACGTAAAAAATTCTAATTTGAAATGAAAGGCTAGAGAAATCTAGTCTTTTTCTTTTAAATAAATACTTCAAAGCCTGCAAAAATCTGAAATATCCTCCTACAATTTGATATAATAGTAAAAAGAACTCGATTGAAGGAGGAAATGATGTCGGTTTTAGTAAAAGAAGTGATTGAAAAGCTTAGACTAGACATTGTCTATGGCGAACCAGAATTGCTTGAAAAGGAAATCAATACAGCGGATATTACGCGACCTGGTCTTGAAATGACAGGCTATTTTGACTACTATACGCCAGAGCGGATTCAACTTTTGGGGATGAAGGAGTGGTCATATCTGATTGGCATGCCTTCCAACAGCCGTTATGAAGTTTTGAAAAGAATGTTTCTACCTGAGACACCAGCAGTCATTGTTGCTCGTGGTTTGGTGGTTCCTGAGGAGATGCTAAAGGCAGCTAGAGAATGTAAGATTGCTATTTTAACCAGCCGTACGGCGACCAGTCGTTTGTCTGGAGAGTTATCTAATTACCTTGATTCTCGTTTGGCAGAACGTACCAGTGTTCATGGTGTTTTGATGGATATCTATGGGATGGGTGTCTTGATTCAAGGTGATAGTGGAATCGGTAAGAGTGAGACAGGTCTGGAGCTTGTCAAACGTGGTCACCGCTTAGTAGCAGATGATCGGGTAGATATTTACTCTAAGGATGAAATAACTCTTTGGGGAGAACCTGCTGAAATCTTGAAGCACTTGATTGAAATTCGTGGGGTTGGGATTATCGATGTTATGAGCCTCTACGGTGCGAGTGCGGTCAAGGATTCTTCACAAGTCCAGCTGGCTGTTTACTTGGAAAATTATGATACGCATAAGACTTTTGATCGACTTGGAAACAATGCAGAGGAATTAGAAATTTCTGGCGTAGCCATTCCTCGTATCCGCATTCCAGTGAAAACAGGTCGTAATATCTCTGTTGTGATTGAGGCAGCTGCCATGAATTATCGTGCTAAGGAAATGGGCTTTGATGCGACGCGTTTGTTTGAAGAACGCTTGACAAATCTTATTGCTCAAAACGAGGTGCCTAATGCTTGATCCAATTGCTATTCATCTAGGACCTCTAGCCATTCGTTGGTATGCCTTGTGTATTGTGACAGGTTTGATTCTTGCGGTTTATTTGACCATGAAAGAAGCGCCTAGAAAGAAGATCATACCAGACGATATTTTAGATTTTATATTGGTAGCCTTTCCTCTGGCTATTTTAGGAGCTCGTCTCTACTATGTCATTTTCCGTTTTGATTATTATAGTCAGAATTTGGGAGAGATTTTTGCCATTTGGAATGGTGGTTTGGCCATTTACGGTGGTTTGATAACTGGTGCCCTTGTACTCTATATCTTTGCTGATCGTAAACTCATCAATACTTGGGATTTTCTAGATATTGCGGCACCAAGTGTCATGATTGCCCAAAGTCTGGGACGCTGGGGCAATTTCTTTAACCAAGAAGCCTATGGTGCAGCAGTGGATAATCTGGATTATCTACCTGCCTTTATTCGTGATCAGATGTATATTGAGGGGAGTTACCGTCAGCCGACCTTCCTTTATGAGTCTCTTTGGAATCTGCTTGGCTTTGCCTTGATTTTGATATTCAGACGAAAATGGAAGAGTCTTAGACGAGGTCATATCACTGCTTTCTACTTGATTTGGTATGGTTTCGGTCGTATGGTTATTGAAGGCATGCGAACAGATAGCCTCATGTTCTTTGGTCTTCGAGTGTCTCAATGGCTATCAGTTGTCCTTATCGGACTGGGTATTTTTATCATTCTATATCAAAATCGAAAGAAGGCCCCTTACTATGTTACAGAGGAGGAAAACTAAATGTTAGAAGTTGCATATATTCTTGTAGCCCTTGCTTTGATTGTATTTTTAGTGTATCTAATTATTACTGTACAAAAGCTTGGACGTGTGATCGATGAAACAGAGAAAACGATTAAAACCTTGACTTCAGATGTGGATGTGACCTTGCATCATACCAATGAATTACTGGCTAAGGTCAATGTCTTGGCAGATGATATCAATGTCAAGGTAGCAACGATTGATCCACTCTTTAGTGCTGTTGCAGATTTATCTCTATCTGTTTCAGACCTCAATGATCATGCGCGTGTCTTGAGCAAGAAAGCTTCATCAGCTGGTTCAAAAACCATTAAGACTGGTGCAAGTTTGTCAGCTCTTCGTCTTGCAAGTAAATTTTTCAAAAAATAAAAAAGGAGAATTCTTATGGGTAAACTATCCTCAATCCTTTTAGGAACCGTTTCAGGTGCAGCTCTTGCCTTGTTTTTAACAAGCGACAAGGGCAAACAAGTTTGCAGTCAGGCTCAAGATTTTCTAGATGATTTGAGAGAAGATCCTGAGTATGCCAAGGAGCAGGTCTGTGAAAAACTGACAGAAGTCAAGGAGCAGGCTACAGATTTTGTTCTTAAAACCAAAGAACAGGTTGAGTCAGGTGAAATCACTGTGGACAGCGTCCTTGCTCAAGTCAAATCATGTGCTCGTCAAGCGACAGAAGCATCAAAAGATCGATTCAATAATCTCAAGGAGCAATGGCAAGAAAAGGCCGAAACTCTTGATGAATCAGAAGAGATTGTTATTGACATAACAGAAGAATAAAATAAATAGTAACTATTCTAGATCCTATAAACTCTCTAGTGGATTATATCTCTATAGAGCTTATAGGTTTTTTATGTGGATAAAACGATTAAAAAGAAATTAGTATACTTTTTCTATGAATAGATTTGTTTTTGTTATATAATATTTTAATATGTTTATAATATTATATTTAAATATGCATTTTCCTATAATTTTAATCAGTATAACGCTACATATTTGATTAAATATGTTGATTGTGGTATAATCGAGCTGTAATAGCTGTAATAGCTGTAATAGCTGTAATAGCTGTGATAGCTGTGATGTGTAAAATGCTCATCATAGTGATTTTTTATGGTTATATTCCTACTTGGGATTAGCTATAAAAATTGCTTTTTAATTTGATTTTGTGTTTTGACATAAGGAGGAAAAATGGAAAACAAATCGAATTCACTAAGTAGAGTAAAGCGTCACCAACGTGAAAAGGTTCTACGCTTCTCTATTCGTAAATATAGCTTTGGTGCGGCGTCAGTGGCTGTTGCAGCACTGATGTTTTTGGGTGCGCGTGTTGCTAGTGCGGATAGTGTGATTGAAAACAACTCACAAAATACCACAGATGTGCATAATCAAAAAGAGAAGAATAAATCACTCGCAGAGATTCAACAACCTACTGTTATCAAAGTAGAAGCTGCACAGAATCCTTTGGAGAAGAAGACGACAACCAAAAATGAAAACGTTGTCAAAGTGGTTGATAAAGCGAAATTAAAAAAAGTAGTTGAAGAGTTAAAGACTACTCTTTCATCGAAATCAGATCTTGACAAGTCAGTTATTTCTCCGATTAAGGACAGAGTTCAAAAAGGACAAGCCCTACTAGATAGTGATACTGCAACACAGAAGGATGTAGATGAACTACTTTCCCTTTTAGAAAGTGACTTAACTGTCTTATCAAATGCTACTAAAGAATCAAGCAAGGTTCAAGAAACTGCAACTGAGAACAAGACTGAAGTCAAAGATAATAAAATTACTTCTGAACTAGGTGAAGCTGAAAAATCTACTTCTCAAAACAAGGAAGCTGATAAAAGCACAACAGAGAAAAAAGAATCTTTAAAATTATCTACTGATCAATTACAAGCTGCGCTTCTTGATTTGCCTGAAAATGAAACAACTAAAGAAGTGTTGGAAAAAGCCAATGAAGTTCTCTCACTTGCTCAAGGGTTATTGACAAATACTAGGGTAACATCTAATGAACTTGAGGATTTGAATCAGCGTGTAAAAAGAACATTTAATTCTGTCAAGATAGCGACTTTGCGTCTAAATTCAGGTAAGAATGACCCACGTAACGGAAATAAAATTGAAGAAGGAACAAATGTAAGAGCGGCTTCAATTTCTTCAAGATGGGATTCAAGTGACAACTTATTGATTTATCAACGTCACCGTGCGAGTGATGGAAGCAGAGTCGTTAGAAATGGATTAAGAGAATATACCGAAAAAAAAGTAGATATGTTCGCTAAAACGACAACAATCGATGGAGAACGTTATGTAGTTTATGATGTTTTCTTCAATAATGATGGTGCCTCAATGGCGCACCTAAGTAGATATCAAATCTATCGATTAATTTTACCACCTCAAATTTTAGATTTAACAAGCGAGGGTCTTTATAAAGGTAATACTTTAAGAGATTTAAAATTTGAAACTTATACGAGAAATGGTAACTCTGGAACGCTTTCTCAAAATCCAGAAAACTTTACTAGAACTGCTACTCATAATGTTAATTTCTTAAATAATTCAACTGATTATGGTTCAGGTTGGAGAAAATTAACGTATTTCAATGCTTTAGATATTAGACATAACGGTGAATATAATCGAGATATGCGTGATACTTTTAAGGGGAATAGCAATGATCCACTTTTAATTCATGCGGTAACAAGAACGGAAAGCAAATTTAATCGATACTCTTATGGTTTTGGGGTTAAAACAGAGGATAGAGATTCTGCGATTCACATGCAAGTGAAAGCTAAGCTAAAAGCTGGAGTAACAGATGATCAGGTAAGAGAGGCCTTTGCATTAGCAGTTGTTGGTACATTTGGACTTACTACAAACCAAGCATATACATTCATTTCAGGAAAAGATGCAAGTGAACCAAAATATACAGATTATCCAGACCAACCAGTACAACCAACCTTAAGAGAAAAACAAGCAAAACTATATCCTATCCAAGGTAGCAGACATACAAAAGTTGTAGGAGACACCATTCCAAACACTGGTAATCCTGTAGCGGATAAATATATTACGCGTAAGGGCAGTGGAGATTTCCCTGCTGGAATGAGCTGGAGTTGGGAAGGAAATAATTCTCCAAGTACAGCAAATGCTGGTAAGTTTACTTATACAGCAATTGCAAGATACCAAGATGGCTCTACATCAAAAGATGCAAATTCAGGATCAGATGGAAAAGTTCACTTTACGGTTAACCCTAAAAAACCGACGATTACAACGAGCGTAGTGAATAAAAAAGGCTTAACAAATCAAACAATAGAAGTTAATGTAGGCAGCGGGGTTAAAAATGGATCTGTTGTAAAATTATATGATGGAGATCGTGTAATTGGACAAGGGACATCAAATGGGACAACTGCAAGAATTACAGTGTCAGGAGCTTTACCAGGAAATCCTCTTAAAGCTGAAACAACGGTTGACAATGGCGGAGTTGTAGTTTCTGAGAAAAGTGATCCAGTTACACCAACAGAAGCACCAGATACACAAGCGCCAACATTAGCTATTACACCAGCTAATCAAACAGTAGTTGAAGGACAAACTGTAACCTTCACAGTAACAGCAAGAGATGATAAACATGTTAATCTTGATGCTAATGATTTTCTAACAAAATACGGTACTAGGGTCTTTTCAGGGAAAGCATCTGTAACTTCACCAACAGACACTGAAACTGAAAAAGTAAGAACTATTACGATTACAACAACAGCAGAAGATGTTGGTAAGACGAATACAATTACTTTCAACGCAACGGATAATGCTAACCATAGAGCGACACCAGTAAGCTTTACTTTTACTGTAACTAAACGTGACACTGTACCGCCAACAATTACAGCAGGTGATGCTACAGTAACAAACCGTGAACAAATCACGCCTATTTCAGTAACAGCTGAAGATAACAGAGGCGGAGTTGGAATGCGTGATAATAATCCAATTGAAATGTCAGGATTGCCAGCAGGATTAACATACGCGAATAATCGAATTACAGGAACGCCAACTGGAGCGCCTGGAAATAGTACAGTAACCATTAAAGCCTATGACAAAAATGGGAATATGGCTACAAAAACAATCACAATTACAGTACGAAGCCAAGCAGATGCTCATAATCCAACAGGGGCAGGATTAACTGTAAATCAAAACCATACCATTACAGATGCGGAATTAAAAGCAAAAGTAAGTAATGCAGGCCCAGGAACTTTATCAATTGTAAGTAGACCATCAACAGCGAATGCAGGAAACGCAGGAAATGCGGTAGTGAAAGTCACATACCCAGATGGAACATTTGACAATGTAAATGTTCCAGTTACAGTAACCGACGTAACAGGACCAACAATTACAGCGGAAAGCGCAACAGTAACGAAAAATGAATCTATTACGCCAATTCCAGTAACAGCTGTAGATAATACAGGTGGAGTAGGAATGCGCGATAATAATCCGATTGAATTAACTAATTTACCAGCAGGATTAAGATATGCGAACAACCAAATTACAGGAACACCAACAGCAGGAGTAGGTTATTATACTGTAACAATTAAGGCGTACGATAAAAACAATCGTTTAACTACAAAACAAATTAGAATTACAGTACGAAGCCAAGCGGACGCTCACAACCCAACAGGAGAAACCTTAACAGTTCCGTATAACCATAACATTACGGATGATGAAGTGAAGGCTAAAGTACAAAACTTTGCTCCAGGAACTTTAACGGTACAAAGTAAACCGTCAACAAATACATCAGGTAATGTCGGAAATGCGGTAGTGAAAGTCACATACCCAGATGGTTCACATGATACAGTAAATGTTCCAGTAGTCGTAGGACGTCCAAATAAAGATGATTACACACCGAAGTACAATGACGGAAGTGGTAAACCAGGCTCATCAGTAGAGATTCCAGTAAGTGAAGCAAACGGTAAGAAAATCCCAACAGGAACAACTTACACAAGTGGCACAC
>NZ_RQZB01000015.1:0-47316 GCF_003859975.1 Streptococcus sp. OH4692_COT-348 | reverse complement strand
AAGATGGAGATAGCTTCGTTAATACTGAAACAGGCGATGTCTTCGTTAAGAAGAACAATGCATGGGAACCAGCAGGCAACATCAAAGGACCGAAAGGTGATAAAGGTGAAGATGGTAAAACTCCAGAAATCACTACAAAACCAGGTGCAGATGGCAAGAGCACAGATGTAACAATTACTGTTCCAGGGAAAGATCCAGTAACTGTTAATATTAAAGACGGTAAAGATGGAAAATCTTTAGTTGCTAAAAAAGAAGGTAACGAGACTAAGATTTATGTAGAAGATCCAGCAAATCCAGGACAACCATTAGATCCTACAAAACCACTTGCAACAGTTCTTGATGGACTTAAAGGTGAAAAAGGCGACAAAGGTGAAAACGGAGCAGACGGTAAATCACCAGTTGTAAATGTAACGGACAATGGAGATGGAACACACTCTATTACTGTTAGAAACCCTGATGGTTCTGAATCAACAACTAAAGTTAAAGATGGTAAAGACGGTAAAACTGCAACTATCACAACTACAGAAAACCCAGATGGAAGCCACACAATCACTGTAACAAATCCAGATGGAACAACTAAAGAAACAGTTGTTAAAAACGGTAAAGACGGTAAGACTCCAAAAGTTGAAGTAACAGATAACAACGATGGAACTCACACTGTTAAAGTTACGGATGGAGACGGTAATGTTACCAACGCTGTCATCAAAGATGGTAAAGATGGTAAAGCTGCAACAGCAACTACAACAGAAAACCCAGATGGAAGCCACAGAGTAACAATCACTAACCCAGACGGAACTAAGAATGAGTTTGTTGTTAAGAATGGTCGTGACGGTGTTGACGGACGTACTCCAACCGCATCTGTTCGTGACAATGGGGACGGAAGTCATACGATCGTTATTACAAATCCAGAAGGTGTGACAACTGAAACCACAGTTCGTGATGGTAAATCACCAAAAGTTACTATAACTGATGAACAAAATGGAACTCATAAGATCTCAGTTCTAAATGGTGATGGAACAACTACTGAAACAATCATTAAAGATGGTAAATCACCAGTAGCAACAGTTAGAGATAACCAAGATGGTACTTACACTATTCGTGTAGAAAACGGTAATGGTACTGTTTCTGAAACCACAGTGCGTGACGGTAAATCACCAACTGCTAAGGTTGTGGATAACGGAGATGGAACTCACACGATCACAGTTGTGAACTCAGACGGTACAACTACAACAACTACAGTTCGTGATGGTAAAGAACCAAAACTTGAAGTGATTGATAACAACAACGGTTCGCACACTATTAAGGTGACAGGAGCTGATGGTAAAGAAACTACAACTACAATCTTTGATGGTAAATCACCAAAAGCGAACATCGTTGATAACGGAGACGGAACTCACACATTGACAATCGTTGATTCGGATGGCCGTGAATACAAATCTATTATCAAAGATGGTAAAGACGGTAAAGATGGCGTTTCACCAACTGTAACTGTTAAAAATAATAACGATGGAACTCACGTTGTTACAATCATTAATCCAGATGGAAGTAAGACAGAAATGGTGATTAAAGACGGTAAAGATGGTAAATCACCAAATGTTTCTGTTGAAGATAATGGTGATGGTAGCCATACAATCACAATCATCAATTCTGATGGAACTGTTACAAAAACAGTTGTTAAAGATGGTAAAGATGGTCGAGACGGAAAAGATGGAAAAGATGGTAAATGTGGTTGCAAAGATAAACCAGTAACACCATCAAATGACAAACCAGTTCCACCAGTTAATGAATTACCGGAATATACAGGAGGGGTAACACCACTTGATCCTCCGATTTATGAAAAACCAGAATTAGAACTTCCAGAAATTCCAACGCCACCAGTGCACGAAGTACCAGAATTTAACGGTGGAGTACCAGGAATGCCAGAAGTCAATGAACTTCCTAATCCAGAAGTTCCAGGGATGCCAACACCTCCGGTACAAGAAATTCCAGAGTTTAATGGCGGAGTACCTGGTATGCCAGAAGTCAATGAACTTCCTAATCCAGAAGTTCCAGGAATGCCAACACCTCCAGTTCATGAAATTCCAGAATTTAATGGCGGAGTACCTGGTATGCCAGAAGTCAATGACAAACCAACTTCAAACATTCCTGAAGTTCCAACACAACCAAATCCAAATGTACCAGTTCAACCGGTAACACCATTAACTTCTAACCCAGTAGCACCAACTACAGGTAAAGAAAATCATGGTGACAAATTACCTGAAACTGGAAGCCAATCTGATTATATCTCTGTTCTTCTAGGTAGCGGTATTCTATTGAGCCTATATGTAGGTCGAAGAAAAGAAGATTAATCAGCAACAAGCAGTCATTAACTTCTCGAAAGAAGATGATAAGTGATAGATCTCGAATGAAAGAATATTCTTAGAATGGTTTTCCTATGATGGAAAAGACTGCTAAAAACCTTGAGTGGTAACGCTCAAGGTTTTTTTGGATGGCTGGTGTTTGTCTGAAAATCTTGATTGAGTCTAAAAAGGCCACCCTATGAGGTGGCGATAATTGATTTAGACTTCTTAAAATTCTCTATTTTTTACTGAATTGCTGCGATCAAGTCTTGAGCTTGTTTTTCAAGTGAGTTTAGGACTGTTTCTTCAAGAACCAATTTTCCATCTGCCCAGGCAGAGTCGTTAACACGTGCAGCAGTGAAATCGCCAACGACTTGTGTACGGATAAATGGCAAGAGGTCTTTATAGATAGCGAAAAGTTGATCGTGACCTGCATTAGCTACAGATGATACGGTGACGAACTTGTCTTGAAGGGCAGAAGCGCCACGTGTATCAGATAAGTCAAGGGCACGAGATAGCCAGTCAAGCAAGTTTTTCACTGTTCCAGGGATAGAGAAGTTGTAGACTGGAGAGAAGATCCAGATAGCATCCGCAGCGAGAACTGCTTCACGAGCAGCAGCTACAGCTGGATGTGTTGGAACTTCCAAATCTTGGCTGAAGAGAGGGATAGCTGAATAATCAAGGTAGCTAACTTCCGCTTTACCAGCAAGTACTTTCTCAGCTTCGAGGGCCATTTGATGGTTGAAAGAACCTTGACGTAGTGATCCGACGATAAATAATATTTTTTTAGACATGATGTGTCTCCTTTTTCTTAAATTTCCGAGAAACTTCTCGTTGTTATAAAATATATTACAACAAAAGAAAAGGACTTGCAAGAAATTTGCTCAGAGTTTATTTGAAAATTAAAAATTACAGAAACTTTAGTCATTTGCGACTGGAAAAGTAAGAACTGTTCGTTTTGAATCCTGGTTTATATTTGATTTTCTAAGAGTATTCCTATATTCTCTTGTAATATGATGATATAAGTGCTAAAATAAACGAAAAACTCGAAATAGAAACCGTAGAACGGCTATTTTCTGATATCATTTCATAAACAATTAAACGAAAATAATGGCATTGAAGAATGCTTCTAAAAAGGGGTGGAGATCATGTAAGGCACAGATTAACAAGTGACGGACAAAAGAAATAATAATACACTTGTTAAGGAGAAAAAATGTTAATAAGAAATTATCGGAAAAATATTGGCCTAATGGCCGGAGTTGAGTTTTTTGCATTTTTAGGGATTACCAGCTTTTGGATTCTCTTTCTCAGTCAAAACGGAATGTCTCTTTGGCAGATTGGACTTCTGGAAAGTATCTTTCATGCGACCAGTCTTCTCTGTGAAATTCCATCTGGAATGTTGGCTGATCGTTATTCCTATAAGACCAACCTTTATTTAAGTCGTATAGCAGGGATTGTGTCTTCTATTCTTATGTTGGCTGGGCAGGGAAATTTTTGGATTTATGCACTAGCAATGGCGATAAGTGCCTTGTCTTATAATTTTGATTCAGGAACAAGCGCAGCAATGGTCTATGACTCGGCTGTAGAGGCTGGACTAAAGGAGCGTTATCTATCCATTTCAAGTTTCATATCAGGAGTGTCAGAAGGAACCCAGTCTTTGGGGACAGTGCTGGCGGGATTTTTTGTTCATGGTCAATTGCACCTGACCTACTATATCATGATTGCCACTTCTATCATAGTTCTTGTCTTGATTTGGATGCTGAAAGAGCCCAGTGTCAAAGTAGAAAAAGCTGATAGTGTGACAATGAAACAGATTATTTGGACTGTTAAGGATGAGTTGAAGAGAAATCCCATGCTTTTAAACTGGATGATTTTATCTCAGATTGTCGGAACACTCATGTATATGTTTTATTTTTACTATCAAAATCAGTTGCCAGATTTAAGTAGTTGGCAAATTTCAACAGTTATGCTATTTGGGAGTCTATTGAATATCCTCGCAATCTATCTAGCAAGTAAAATTGGACAGAAATATGCTGCCTTGAAGCTTTTTCCTATTCTCGTCCTGCTGACTGGAGTCACCTATATGCTGTCCTACTTTGGAACACCTCTAATCTATATTCTGATTTATTTGATTAGTAATGCTCTGCATGCTCTTTTTAAGCCGATTTTTGACAATGATTTGCAAGGGCGCCTTCCAAGTGAAGTAAGGGCAACCATGCTGAGTGTCTATTCTATGATGTTTAGTCTAAGTATGATTGTGTTCTTCCCACTGACAGGCTGGTTGATTGACAATTTAGGCTTTGTAGTAACATTTCTTTATCTAGGATCCTTTTTAGTCATGATTAGCCTTCTACTGACTATCTTTTTAGGAAAAATGGCTAAAAGAATAGATGATAAAATAATACCATAGATTAAAAGAACTTCTAAAAACTTGAGTGCCAAGCTCAGGTTTTTTGATACGTCGATTTTACGTGTATCTTTACTTTTTTAAACAAGAAAAATCTGTTTTGTTTGAAGAGAGAAATAAAATGCGAGTATTCTTATATTCACTTGTAATAAAGCCCAATAGATGGTAAAATAGACGAGTGAAAAAAAGACAAAAAAAAGCAAAAAATAATCTACTGTGGCAGTATGGTCTAGGGATGACGATTTTGTTTGTGGTTATCAGTGCTTCCTTTCTGTATCTGGTGTTTTTGGGGATGAAACCCTATCAAACTGCTAAAAGTGAAGGAGAAAAATTAGCTCAGCAGTATGCAGGATTAGAGCAGGTTGATCAGGTTGATTTATACAATGGCTTGGAATCTTATTACAGTGTTCTTGGTCGTAATAAACAGCAAGAAGCGCTTGCTGTCCTGATTGGAAAAGATGACCATAAGATTTACGTTTATCAGCTAAATCAGGGTGTTTCACAAGAAAAAGCAGAAGCTGTTTCTAAGGAAAAAGGAGCTGGCGAGATTGACAAGATTACCTTTGGCCGTTATCAAGATAAGCCAATTTGGGAAGTCAAGTCAGGAACTGATTTTTATCTAGTAGATTTTGAAACAGGAGCATTGGTCAATAAGGAGGGCCTATGAAACTATCCAACCGTGTTTTAGAAATGGAAGAAAGTGTAACCTTGGCTGCTGGAGCTCGTGCCAAAACACTCAAGGCTGAGGGCAGAGATATTTTGTCTCTAACCTTAGGTGAGCCAGATTTCACTACTCCCAAGAATATCCAAGATGCCGCCATTGCATCGATTCAAGATGGGCGTGCTTCTTTTTATACAGTAACCTCAGGCCTGCCAGAACTCAAGGCAGCGGTCAATACCTACTTTGAACGCTTTTACGGTTATTCTGTAGCGCCAAATCAAGTGACAGTCGCTGCGGGAGCCAAATTTTCTCTCTATACTTTCTTTATGGCTGTGGTCAATCCAGGTGATGAAGTGATCATCCCAACCCCTTACTGGGTCAGCTATGGAGATCAAGTCAAGATGGCAGAGGGCGTTCCAGTCTTTGTTCTTGCTAAGGAAGACAATCATTTTAAGGTAACCGTAGAGCAGTTGGAAGCAGCTCGCACTGACAAGACCAAGGTTTTGGTGTTGAATTCGCCATCTAACCCCACAGGTATGATTTACACCCGTGAGGAACTCTTGGCAATCGGAAACTGGGCTGTAGAAAAGGATATTCTCATCCTAGCAGATGATATCTATGGTCGCTTGGTCTATAATGGTCATGAGTTCACACCGATTTCTAGCCTATCGGAAGCGATTCGCAAGCAAACAGTGGTCATCAATGGTGTGTCTAAAACCTATGCTATGACTGGTTGGCGGATTGGTTATGCTGTCGGTGAAGCAGACATTATCGCTGCCATGTCCAAGATTGCAGGTCAAACAACCTCGAATCCGTCAGCAGTAGCCCAGTATGCAGCAGTTGAGGCTCTATTAGGTGAACAAGATACTGTAGAAAGCATGCGTCAGGCTTTTGAAGAACGTCTCAATACCATTTATCCCCTTCTTGCAGAAGTGCCAGGATTTGAAGTGGTCAAACCGCAAGGAGCCTTCTACCTCTTCCCAAATGTCAAAAAGGCAATGGAGATGAAAGGCTATACAGATGTGACAGAATTTACAACCGCTATTTTAGAAGAAGCTGAAGTAGCCTTGGTCACAGGAGCAGGCTTTGGAGCGCCAGAAAATGTCCGCCTCAGCTATGCGACAGACCTAGACACGCTTAAAGAAGCAGTTAAACGCTTGAAAGTATTTATGGAAAAATAAAAGAAAAGGAAAAATAATGACAAAACGTATAACGATTATTGATGTAAAAGACTATGTTGGTCAGGAAGTGACGATTGGCGCTTGGGTTGCCAATAAATCAGGAAAAGGGAAAATTGCCTTCTTGCAATTGCGTGACGGAACAGCCTTTTTCCAAGGTGTGGCTTTTAAACCAAACTTTGTAGAGAAATTTGGTGAAGAAGTAGGACTTGAAAAGTTTGATGTTATCAAACGCTTGAGCCAAGAAACGTCTGTTTATGTGACAGGAATTGTCAAAGAAGACGAACGTTCTAAGTTTGGTTATGAGCTTGATATCACAGATATCGAAGTGATTGGTGAATCTCAAGACTACCCAATCACACCAAAAGAACATGGAACAGACTTCTTGATGGACAACCGTCACTTGTGGCTCCGTTCTCGTAAGCAAGTAGCGGTGATGCAAATCCGTAACGCGATTATCTATGCAACTTATGAATTCTTTGACAAGAACGGCTTCATGAAGTTTGATAGCCCAATTCTCTCAGGAAATGCGGCGGAAGACTCAACTGAACTCTTTGAAACGGACTACTTCGGAACGCCAGCCTACTTGAGCCAATCCGGTCAGCTTTACCTAGAAGCAGGTGCTATGGCTCTTGGTCGTGTGTTTGACTTTGGTCCAGTATTCCGTGCTGAAAAATCAAAAACACGCCGTCACTTGACTGAGTTCTGGATGATGGATGCAGAATACTCATACTTGACACACGATGAGTCACTTGACTTGCAAGAAGCTTATGTAAAAGCTCTTCTTCAAGGTGTTCTTGATCGTGCTCCTCAAGCCTTGGAAACTTTGGAACGTGATACAGAGCTCTTGAAACGCTATATTGCAGAGCCATTCAAACGCATCACTTACGATCAAGCAATTGACCTCTTGCAAGAGCATGAAAATGATGAAGACGCTGACTACGAGCATCTTGAGCATGGAGATGACTTTGGTTCACCACATGAAACTTGGATTTCAAACCACTTTGGTGTGCCAACTTTTGTTATGAACTATCCAGCAGCCATCAAGGCCTTCTACATGAAACCAGTTCCTGGAAATCCAGAGCGCGTGCTTTGTGCAGACTTGCTTGCCCCAGAAGGTTACGGAGAAATCATCGGTGGATCTATGCGTGAGGAAGACTACGATGCATTAGTTGCTAAGATGGATGAACTTGGCATGGATCGTACTGAGTATGAATTCTACCTTGATCTTCGTAAATACGGTACAGTACCACACGGAGGATTTGGTATCGGTATTGAGCGTATGGTAACCTTCGCAGCAGGTACAAAACACATCCGTGAAGCCATTCCGTTCCCACGTATGTTGCACCGTATCAAACCGTAAGAATAGGAAAACGCCCATGTGGCGTTTTTTCGCATTTCAGAGTTTTTACTTGCGTAAAAAATTGTTTTCTAGTATAATAGTTTATTGTGAGCGAACCTCACTTACCCCTTGCAAAGTCTTGGGGTCATTAGACCAAAAGGAGGAACATATCAATGGCTAAATACGAAATTCTTTATATTATTCGTCCAAACATTGAAGAAGAAGCTAAAAACGCTTTGGTAGCACGTTTTGACTCTATTTTGACTGACAACGGTGCAACTGTTGTTGAATCAAAATCTTGGGAAAAACGCCGTCTTGCATACGAAATCAAAGATTTCCGTGAAGGACTTTACCACATCGTTAACGTTGAAGCAAACGACGACGCAGCTCTTAAAGAGTTTGACCGTCTTTCAAAAATCAACGCTGACATTCTTCGTCACATGATCGTCAAAACTGACGCGTAAGAAGGTAAACTATGATTAACAATGTTGTACTTGTAGGGCGTATGACACGTGACGCTGAGTTGCGTTATACCCCATCAAATGTAGCAGTTGCGACTTTTACTCTTGCAGTAAACCGTACATTTAAGAGTCAAAATGGCGAACGTGAGGCTGATTTCATCAATGTCGTTATGTGGCGCCAACAGGCTGAAAACCTTGCTAATTGGGCTAAAAAAGGCTCACTTATCGGGGTGACAGGCCGTATTCAGACTCGTAGTTACGATAACCAGCAAGGACAACGTGTCTACGTGACAGAGGTCGTGGCTGAGAATTTCCAAATGTTGGAAAGCCGTAGTGTGCGTGAGGGTCACACAGGTGGAGCTTATTCTGCACCAACTGCAAACTATTCAGCGCCTACAAATTCAGTACCAGACTTTTCACGTGATGAAAATCCATTTGGAGCAACAAATCCATTGGATATTTCAGATGATGATTTACCATTCTAATGGACAACTAAAATTATAAAGGAGAAAAAACATGGCTCAACAACGTCGTGGCGGATTCAAACGCCGTAAAAAAGTTGATTACATCGCAGCAAACAAAATTGAATATGTTGATTACAAAGATACTGAGCTTCTTAGCCGTTTCGTTTCAGAACGTGGGAAAATCCTTCCTCGTCGTGTAACAGGAACTTCAGCTAAAAACCAACGTAAAGTAACAACAGCTATCAAACGCGCTCGCGTAATGGCTTTGATGCCTTTCGTAAACGAAGATTAAAAAAAGGGGTCCAGTGGACCTCTTTTTCATGAGCTCGGAAATAAGAAAGCGAATTGAGACCCGGGTGGGTCTTTTTTTCACGAGCCTTGAAATGAAAGAGCGAGTTTGGGTCCGAGTGGACCTCTTTTTCAGACCCGGTTGGGTCTTTTTTTCACGAGATAGTTTTTTTATGACCTTGGCGTGCTATAATGATAATAGAAAGAGTACAGGTGGGTAAGTCAAAGATGAATTGTACGATTAGAAATATGATTAAGTCTGATATTGCATCCTTATCTCATGGATTTATGAATCAAGGTTGGCCTGGTAGAGAGGAAATTTTGGCTAGATATTTTCTGGAACAGAAAAGTGGGGAGAGAGAAGTCTTAGTTGCAGAGATTGATGGTGCTGTAGCAGGCTACGTTACCATTTTGCCCTCTGCTAAACATGGTCCTTTTGCAGAAGTCTATCCAGAATTATCAGATTTTAATGTGTTTGAGCCTTTTCGAAATCAAGGGATTGGGAATCAACTGCTAGAAGAAGCAGAAAAACGAGTCAAGTTTGTTTCGAGTAAGGTCACTCTTGGTGTAGGTTTGCACTTGGGGTATGGTCCTGCCCAGAGATTATATATTAAACGAGGCTATATTCCAGATGGGACAGGTGTGTGGTATAGAAATAAACCGCTAGAAATGGGTGCAAGTTGTCAAAATGATAATGATTTAGTTTTATACTTATCCAAGGACTTACAATAAAACTGGAAACTTTTTGAAAATAGGGGATTTAGCTACTTTATGGTATAATGGAAAGAGTTAGATTGAAAGAGGTAGTGAGATGGATGCCAAATTAAGATACAAGGCAAAGAAAATCAAGATTGTCTTTTTTGATATTGATGATACATTGCGAAATTCTAAGACTGGTTTTATTCCAGCTTCAATCCCAACTGTTTTTAAGCAATTACGTGAGAAAGGAATTTTGACAGGTATTGCTTCTGGGCGAGGGATTTTTGGTGTCGTTCCGGAGATTCGTGAGCTCAAACCTGACTTTTTTGTAACCTTAAATGGGGCCTACATCGAAGATAAAAAAGGTCAGGTTATTTATCAACATCAGATTGAGAAGTTAGATGTTGAGGAGTATATCTCTTGGGCCAAGCAAGAGGGAATTGAGTATGGTTTGGTTGGGAGTCATGATGCCAAGTTGTCGACTCGCACCGATATGATTAGTGAAGCGATTAATCCAATTTACCCTGATTTGGATGTAGATCCTGATTTTCATGAAAAAGAAGATATCTATCAAATGTGGACTTTTGAAGATAAAGGAGATGACTTGCACTTGCCTGACAGTCTCTCTGATAAACTTCGCATGGTTCGTTGGCATCAACATTCGTCTGATATTGTGCCGATTTCAGGCTCCAAAGCGACGGGGGTGGAAAAGGTTGTGGAACACCTTGGCTTGAAACCAGACAACGTCATGGTTTTTGGAGATGGGCTGAATGACTTGGAACTCTTTGATTATGCTGGAATCAGCGTTGCAATGGGAATTTCTCATGATAACATCAAAGAAAAAGCAGATTATATTACAAAAACATTAGAAGAAGATGGCATTTTTGATGCCTTAGAAGGATTTGGTATGGTAGAAAAGGAATTGCATTTCCCACAAGTAGATATTGAAACAGTAGAAGGTCCTCTTGCGACCATTAAAACCAATCACGGAGACTTGCGTATCAAGCTCTTCCCTGAACATGCTCCTAAAACAGTGGCTAACTTTGTTGCTCTTTCAAAAGATGGCTATTATGATGGTGTTATTTTCCACCGTATTATCAAGGACTTTATGATTCAAGGTGGAGACCCAACTGGTACTGGTATGGGTGGCGAGTCAATCTACGGCGAATCATTTGAGGATGAATTCTCAGAAGAACTTTACAATGTCCGTGGTGCCCTTTCTATGGCCAATGCTGGTCCAAATACCAACGGTAGCCAGTTCTTTATCGTGCAAAATCAACATTTGCCTTATTCTAAGAAAGAAATTGCTCGTGGTGGTTGGCCAGAACCAATCGCAGAAATCTATGCCAACCAAGGTGGAACTCCTCATTTAGACCGCCGTCATACTGTTTTTGGTCAGCTAGCTGATGAAGCGTCTTACGCTGTCTTGGATGCCATTGCTTCTGTTGAGACAGGGGCTATGGACAAGCCAGTTGAAGATGTCGTGATTGAAACAATTGAAATCGAGGACTAAGATGAAAATCGGTGATAAGCTAAAGGGTCGTATTACAGGGATTCAGCCCTACGGTGCCTTTGTTGAGCTAGAGACGGGTGATACGGGGCTGATTCACATTTCAGAGATTCGGACAGGCTTTATTGAAAATATCCAAGAGGCCTTGAAAGTCGATGAAGAGGTTCAAGTTCAAGTAGTGGATTTAGATGAATTTACAGGGAAAGCCAGTCTTTCTATCCGCACTTTGGAGGAAGAAAAGCACCAGTTTCCGAGACGGAGACGCTTTTCAAGTGACCGTTTTAACTACGGCTTCGCTCCTCTCAAACGAATGATGCCAATTTGGACCAAGGAAGCCCTTCAACATTTGAAGAATCAGAAGCACTAGTTAGAAATCTCTATCTTTTGTAATGTTAATATAAATTTGCTATAATATGACCATGGAAGAAGAACAATTATTAAAATCAGGAGAGCGTATTAACCAGCTCTTTTCGACAGATATTAAAATCATTCAAAATAGAGAGGTTTTTAGCTATTCGGTGGATAGTGTTCTCTTGTCACGTTTTCCACGTTTTCCTAAAAAGGGCTTGATAGTGGATTTTTGCGCTGGAAATGGAGCAGTGGGGCTATTTGCTAGCACTCGGACTCATGCACAGATTTTGGCTGTTGAGATTCAGGAGCGTTTGGCAGATATGGCTGAACGCTCTGTCCGTTTGAATGGTTTGGAAGAGCAGATGGAGGTCATCTGTGATGATTTGAAAAATATGCCTGCTTACATTCAGGGAAGTAAGGTGGATATGATTTTGTGTAATCCACCCTATTTCAAGGTGGATCCTCATTCCAACTTGAACGAGAGTGAACATTATCTCTTGGCGCGACATGAAATCACGACCAATTTGCAGGAAATCTGTCGTAGTGCTCAGAGTATTCTCAAATCCAATGGGCGCTTGGCTATGGTTCATCGTCCTGATCGACTTCTGGATATTTTGGATACGTTACAACGGCATAATCTAGCCCCTAAGCGCCTGCAGTTTGTTTATCCAAAAAGAGAAAAGGAAGCCAATATGCTTTTGATTGAGGCTATCAAGGATGGGTCGACAAGTGGCTTTAAGGTCTTGCCGCCTCTCATTGTTCACAATGATGATGGCTCTTATACACCTGAACTTGAAGAGATTTATTATGGATCATAAGGCTTATATGTACGTACTGGAGTGTCGTGACGGATCCTACTATACAGGCTATACGACTGATGTGATGAGACGCCTCGCTGTCCACAATAGTGGGAAGGGAGCCAAATACACACGAGCACGCTTGCCAGTCAAACTTATCTATGCTCAAGGTTTTGCCAGTAAGGAAGAAGCCATGTCAGCTGAAGCCCTTCTCAAGCGTAAGAAGAGGCAACAGAAGGAAAGATTTTTATCTGAAAATCAAGATAGAAATTTACTCAGTTATTTTGAAGAATCGTGAGGAGTCCTTTGACTCCTCTTACTTTTGTCAAAAAGTGAAAAAAATGCTACAATAAAGAGAATAAATAAAATGAGGTATTATCATGTCTAAGATTCTAGTATTTGGTCACCAAAATCCAGACTCAGATGCCATCGGTTCATCTGTAGCCTTTGCCTACCTTGCAAAAGAAGCTTACGGTTTGGATACGGAAGCTGTTGCCCTTGGAACTCCAAATGAAGAAACAGCCTTTGTCTTGAACTATTTTGGTGTGGAAGCACCGCGTGTTATCACTTCTGCCAAAGCAGAAGGAGCAGAGCAAGTTATCCTGACTGACCACAATGAATTCCAACAATCTGTATCAGATATCGCTGAAGTAGAAGTTTACGGTGTTGTAGACCACCACCGTGTGTCTAATTTTGAAACTGCAAGCCCACTCTACATGCGTTTGGAGCCAGTTGGTTCAGCGTCTTCAATCGTTTATCGTATGTTCAAAGAACATGGTGTGGCTGTGCCTAAAGAGATTGCTGGTTTGATGCTTTCAGGTTTGATTTCAGATACTCTTCTTTTGAAATCACCAACAACACACCCAACAGATACAGTCATTGCTCCTGAATTGGCTGAATTAGCTGGTGTAAACTTGGAGGAATATGGTTTAGCTATGTTGAAAGCTGGTACCAACTTGGCTAGCAAATCTGCTGAAGAATTGATTGACATCGATGCTAAAACTTTTGAATTGAACGGAAATAATGTCCGTGTTGCCCAAGTAAACACAGTTGACATCGCTGAAGTATTGGAACGCCAAGCAGAAATTGAAGCTGCAATGCAAGCTGCCAACACAGCAAACGGCTACTCTGACTTTGTCTTGATGATTACAGATATCGTCAACTCAAACTCAGAAATTTTGGCTCTTGGTGCCAATATGGACAAGGTCGAAGCGGCTTTCAACTTCAAACTTGAAAACAACCATGCTTTCCTTGCTGGTGCTGTTTCACGTAAGAAACAAGTGGTACCTCAATTGACTGAAAGCTTCAATGCTTAAGATTTTGAGTGTCAATTCAAATTAGAAAAGGCTAGTTTGCCTTATATCGAAAGGAGTTTCGGCTCCTTTTTTTCTAGGAGTGAAGCATGTTAGAAAATGGCGATTTGATTTTTGTGAGAGATGAGTCAGATATGGGACAGGCCATCCAGACTTCCACAGGCAACTATAACCATGTTGCCATTTGTTTGGATGGGATGATTTATCACGCTAGTGGACAGGCTGGTGTGGTCTGTCAAGAACCGGCAGACTTCTTTGAGCCCAATCACTTGTACGACCTCTATGTTTACCCAGAAATGGAGATCCAGTCGATGAAGGAAAGAGCTTGCAAACATCTAGGAAAACCCTACAATGCTTCTTTCTATCCAGATGGAGTTGGTTTTTACTGTTCCCAGTACATGGCAGAAATCCTACCGATTTTTGAGACCATACCTATGAAATTTGGAGATGGGGAGCAGGAGATTAGTGATTTTTGGAGAGAGTATTATAGAGAACTAGGTTTGCCCGTTCCTCTGAACCAAGCTGGGACCAATCCCAGTCAGTTGGCAGCATCGCCTCTGTTAGAATGTAAGGAAAGGAATCTTCATGATTCAGATTTTTAATCCATCTCGTTTGACGAGACAGCCATTTTTTGGAGAATTGATCCGCTATCTGGACCAGCATGATGATGTTATTTTGAGAGAAATTAAGGCTCAATTTCCAGATGTGGCAGTTGATAAACTCATGGAAGAGTATATAAAGGCTGGTTTGATTCGTCGGGAAAATAAGCGTTATTACCTTAATCTTCCCATGCTTGAATCACTAGATAGTCTTGAACTGGATCAAGAGATTTTTGTCAGCGAAGCTAGTCCGGTCTATCAAACCTTGTTAGAGCAGAGGTTTGAGACAGAATTACGCAATCAAACCAATGCTGCTATTTTAGTTGAAAATACGGACTTTGCGAGATCAAAAATGACCCTGTCCAATTATTTCTACAAGGTCAAACATCAGTATCCTTTGACAGAAAAACAGCAGGATCTCTATGACATTTTGGGAGATGTCAATCCTGAGTATGCTCTCAAATATATGACGACTTTTTTGTTGAAATTTCTCAAAAAAGACCAGCTTATGCAGAAACGCCGTGATATCTTTGTGGACAGTTTAGTTGTCCTAGGTTATATTGTCCAAAATGAAGATGGAAAGTATGAGTTGGCTATCGATTTGGATAAGGAAAGATTAACTTTATACTTGGCCTGATTTCTTGTTTCTGAGCACATTGTTTGACTTTCCTTAGTATTCGGTATAAACTATATGTAACCGGTAACACATATCGGAATAAAATTAAAGGAGACAATCATATGTCACTTGAAAACAAATTGGAACAAGCAACAGGTGCTATCAAAGAAGGATTTGGTAAAGTTACTGGAGATAGCAAGACTGAAGCAGAAGGCGCTGTAGAAAAGACAGTTGCTAAGGCAAAAGAAGTAGTTGAAGATGCTAAAGGTGCTGTAGAAGGTGCCGTTGAAGGTTTGAAAAACGCTTTTAAATAAAGATAGAAAAAATCAAGGGTTTCATTTCCCTTGATTTTTTTACTATCTTATAAATAATTTTCTGCGACGGCTGCATCTCCAGAATAGGCTTCTTTCTTGCCTTGGACGATTTGGTAGCAATCGGCTCCCTTACCGGCGATAATAACTGCATCTAATTCGTGATTTGTGATAGCCATAGCTGCCTTGATGGCTTCTTGGCGATCTGCAATTTTTTCAACAGGATGATTGATGTAGCTACTAATTTCATCTGCAATGGCCATTGGGTCCTCATAGTTGGGGTCATCAGCAGTCAGAAAGACTTGAATCTCAGGATGTTGATTAAGGAGGAGGCCAAAGTCCTTACGACGGCTTTCTCCTTTATTTCCTGTCGAACCCAGAACCAGAGCAATTTTTCCAGTTTGATGAGTTTCAACCACATTGATGAGTTTTTTCAGACTGTCACCATTGTGGGCATAGTCGATGAAGACCTTGGCTCCATTTTTCTGCGTGAGGACTTCCATACGACCAGGAACGCGGGTTGCAGCGATACCTTTTTTGATGTCCTCAAGACTAGCTCCGAGACGGAGGCAAGCAAGTCCAGCAGCAACGGCATTTTCTTGATTGAAGTAGCCAATGAGTTGGATATCATAATCTCCAGCGAGTTTACCCGTAGCTGAAAAGCTAAAGGCTTTGGAATTCTCGATTTGGTTATCAGACTGGCTACCGTAGAAATCATGGTCTTGATTTTCCACCTGTTCTTTTAGTACAGAGAAGTGGTCCATGTCACTGTTAATGATGACTGCTCGGCTATTTTTCATCAAGAGACGCTTGTGGTAGAAGTAGTCTTCAAAGCTAGGGTGTTCAATCGGGCCGATATGGTCGGGGCTGATATTGAGGAAAACTCCCACATCAAAGGTTAGACCATAGACACGTTTGACCAGATAGGCCTGACTGGATACTTCCATGATGAGGTGAGTACGGCCATTTTGCACAGCTTGATTCATCATGTCAAAGAGATCGATACTCTCAGGGGTTGTCAATGCAGACTTAAAGAAAGTCTTGCCATCTAAAGTTGTGTTCATAGTTGACAACATAGCAGGTCGATGCCCTTGAGATAAGATGTTATAGGCGAAATATGCTGCTGTTGTCTTACCCTTGGTTCCAGTGAAGGCAAGGAGTTTGAGTTTTTTCTGTGGATTTCCATAAAATTCCATGGCAATCAAACTCATGGCTTTCTTGATATCACTGACGATGATAGCAGGAATACCAACTTCATAATCTTTTTCAGCCACATACCAACCGAGGCCTTGAGAGATGGCAGAAATCAGGAATTCCTTCTTAAAGGCAGCACCCTTGACGAAAAAGAGGCTCTTCTCTTTGGCCTTGCGGCTATCATAGCAGATGGTGTCAAATACGACATGGCTGTAGTTGTAGTGATAATGTCCTTGGTCGATAATCTCACGGAAGAGACCATCGTTCTTTAAAATATCTAATACGGTTTCAATCTTAATCATACTTTCTATTGTAAACCGAAAGTCGTAAATTTACAAGTGACAAGGAAAAGTTTATAATGGAAGATGAGGAGTTTTTCCTAGTTATTAAAATCAAATGAGGAATCTATGTCTAACGAAAACAATCACCAGCAGGCCCAGATGTTACGAGGGACTGCTTGGCTAACGGCTAGTAATTTTATCAGTCGCCTACTCGGGGCCATTTATATTATACCCTGGTATATCTGGATGGGGTCTTATGCGGCTACAGCAAATGGTCTCTTTACAATGGGCTACAATATCTATGCCTGGTTCTTGCTGGTTTCAACAGCAGGTATTCCGGTTGCGGTGGCTAAGCAAGTAGCCAAGTACAATACCATGCGAGAAGAAGAGCATAGCTTTGCCCTGATTCGGAGCTTTTTAGGCTTTATGACGGGACTTGGTCTGGTCTTTGCACTAGTCTTGTATGTCTTTGCTCCTTGGCTAGCAGACTTATCGGGTGTGGGGAAAGACTTGATCCCCATTATGCAGAGCTTGGCTTGGGCGGTCTTGATTTTCCCATCTATGAGTGTTATCCGAGGTTTCTTTCAAGGAATGAATAACCTGAAACCTTATGCTATGAGCCAAATTGCTGAACAGGTCATTCGTGTAATCTGGATGCTCTTGGCTACCTTTATGATTATGAAAATGGGCTCAGGAGATTATCTAGCAGCGGTTACCCAATCCACCTTTGCTGCCTTTGTTGGCATGGTAGCCAGTTTTGCAGTTTTGATCTATTTCCTTGCCAAAGAAGGATTACTTAAAAGAGTCCTTGAAACAGGAGATAAGATTAATAGTAAGCGTCTTTTGATCGATACCATTAAGGAAGCCATTCCTTTTATCCTGACAGGGTCTGCTATCCAGCTCTTCCAGATTTTGGACCAGATGACCTTTATCAATAGTATGAGTTGGTTTACCAACTATAGTAATGAAGACTTGGTTGTCATGTTTTCTTATTTCTCAGCTAATCCTAATAAAATCACTATGATTTTGATTTCTGTTGGGGTTTCGATTGGGAGTGTAGGCTTGCCACTTTTGACTGAAAACTATGTCAAGGGAGACTTGAAGGCGGCTTCTCGTCTAGTTCAGGACAGCATTACCATGCTTTTCTTATTCCTGCTGCCTGCAACGGTTGGAGTAGTCATGGTAGGAGAACCTCTCTATACTGTCTTCTATGGCAAGCCAGATAGTTTGGCCATGGGCTTATTTGTCTTTGCAGTTTTGCAGTCTACTATTTTAGGCTTGTACATGGTCTTGTCTCCCATGCTTCAAGCCATGTTCCGAAATCGTAAGGCAGTTCTCTATTTTATCTATGGTTCCATTGCCAAGCTGGTCTTGCAACTTCCAACCATCGCTCTCTTCCACAGTTACGGGCCTTTGATTTCAACAACCATCGGTCTCATTATTCCTAATGTCTTGATGTATCGGGATATTTGTAAGGTAACAGGTGTTAAGCGCAAGGTGATTTTGAAGCGA
The DNA here is from genome assembly GCF_003859975.1 of Streptococcus sp. OH4692_COT-348. Lineage (GTDB taxonomy): Bacteria > Bacillota > Bacilli > Lactobacillales > Streptococcaceae > Streptococcus. Next base: position 28,993 of record NZ_RQZB01000015.1, on the reverse strand, counting down.
ACCATTTTAATCAGTTTGTTAACACTTGTTATGTTCATCAGTGTAGGTGCCATACAGTGGATACTGGGATTTGTTTTCCAACCAAGTGGACGTTTGTGGAGCTTCCTTTATGTAGCCCTTGTCGGTGCCATGGGTGGAGGAGTTTACGGAGTCATGAGTCTTCGTACCCGTCTATTGGACAAGGTGATTGGACAAGCCCAAGCTAATCGCCTACGAGCAAAATTAAGAATTTCTCAATAATTTTTTATAAATAAAAGGGATAATTTGAACATTTCTATCATGAAATGCTTAAATTATTCTCTTTTTTATTATTTTGTAGAATGATAACTAAAATTTGTAGATGGTAATTTTATTTTTCTTAAATTTTACTTAAAAAACCATTGACTAAATAAAACTCAAGTTGTATAATAAGACAAATATTTAAATCAGGAGGTTCTGGAGATGAAAAAGTCTAAAGCCAAGTATGCAGCACTTGCAGGTGTCGTGTTAAGTGCAGGTATTTTATTAAGCGCGTGTGGAAATTCTAGCACAGGGTCAAAAACATACAATTATGTTTATTCAAGCGATCCATCTAGTTTGAATTATCTAGCAGAAAACCGTGCCACTACCAATGATATTGTGACTAATCTAGTAGATGGTCTCATGGAAAATGACCAATATGGGAACTATATTCCATCCTTGGCAGAGGATTGGAGCGTTTCTCAAGACGGTTTGACCTATACCTACAAACTGCGTAAAGATGCTAAATGGTATACTGCAGATGGAGATGAATATGCTCCAGTAACTGCCCAAGATTTTGTTACTGGGTTAAAATACGCTGCTGATAAAAAATCAGAAGCCTTGTACTTGGTGCAAGAATCCGTTGCTGGTTTAGATGACTATATCACTGGTAAAACAAGCGACTTTTCAACTGTTGGAGTTAAGGCTCTTGATGACCAGACAGTTCAATATACTTTGACTCGACCAGAACCTTACTGGAACTCAAAAACAACTTCAACGATTCTATTCCCTGTTAATGCGGAATTCTTGAAATCAAAAGGTGATGATTTTGGAACAGTTGATCCTTCAAGTATTTTGTACAATGGACCTTTCTTGATGAAATCCTTTGTTTCAAAATCTGTCATTGAATTCAAGAAAAATCCTAACTACTGGGATGCTAAAAATGTCTTTGTAGATGATGTGAAATTGGCCTATTATGATGGTAGTGACCAAGATGCACTGGCTCGTAACTTTGTGGAAGGTGCTTATAGCTATGCTCGTCTTTATCCAAATAGTTCAAGTTTTGAAGGAATTAAAGAAAAGAATAAGGACAATATCATTTATAGTTTACAAGATGCTACTTCTTACTTCTTAAACTTTAACCTTGATAGAAAATCTTATCAATTTACTTCAAAAACAAGTGATGCTGAAAAGAAATCGACTCAGGAAGCGGTTCTTAATAAAAACTTCCGTCAAGCTATTAATTTTGCCTATGATCGTACAGCTTATGGGGCTCAATCTCAAGGAGAAGATGGTGCAACTAAGATTTTGCGTAACCTAGTAGTCCCACCAACATTTGTAAGTATCAATGGAAAAGACTTTGGTGAAGTAGTAGCCTCTAAGATGGTCAATTATGGTAAAGAATGGCAAGGAATCAACTTTGCGGATGCTCAGGATCCATACTACAATGCTGAAAAAGCTAAAGCCAAATTTGCAGAAGCTAAGAAAGAACTCCAAGCTAAAGGAGTTCAATTCCCTATCCACTTGGACATGACAGTTGACCAAGCTGCTAAAAAGAATGTCCAAGAGGCAAATTCTATGAAACAATCTATTGAAGCAGCCTTAGGTGCAGAGAACGTTGTAATTGATATTCAACAACTTTCTACTGAAGACTATGACAATACAAGCTATTTGGCTCAGACAGCAGCTCAGAAGGATTATGATCTTTACAACGGTGGTTGGGGATCTGACTATCAAGATCCATCAACTTATCTTGATATTTTCAATGTGAAGAGCGGTGGAGTGTTGCAAAATCTGGGTATAGAGCCTGGTGAATCTAATGATAAGGCTAAGGCTGTTGGACTGGATGTCTACACTCAAATGTTGGAAGAAGCCAATAAGGAACAAGATCTTGCAAAACGCTATGAAAAGTATGCTGAGATCCAAGCTTGGTTGGTAGATAGCGCTTTAGCGATTCCAAATATTTCTAAGGGTGGAACACCAGTATTGAGAAAAACAGTTCCTTTCTCAGAACCATATTCATTAGCTGGTAATAAAGGAATCGAATCCTATAAATACCTCAAAGTACAAGATAAAACAGTCACAAAAGAGGAATATGAAAAAGCCAAAGAAAAATGGCTGAAAGAAAAAGAAGAATCCAATAAAAAAGCCCAAGAAGAATTGGCAAAACATGTCAAATAAGGATTTTTCCAGAAAAAACGATGGTTTCAAGGAAACTGTCGTTTTTTTATAGAGTAATGGCGAATTTTGGAAGGAAAGTGCTTACGTTTTTTAAATCGTTTATCAAATTTATGATATAATGAATATAATAAAAGTTGTGAAAAGCTATTTTTTTAAATCCTCTTCCAGTGTTAACTGAAGTATACACATGCTAGGATGATTTTATTGGAGGGATGCCATCTACTGGAAAAGTAAGATAAAACGCAACAAATGATAAGTTCTTCTTTTATGTGAAGAGTTCTTATCTGCCTATTTACTAATAGTTATGGAGGTATCATCATGGGCGCTATTATGGAGTTTGCAACAGAAAAACAGATTGCATCATTTCTCTCAACTTGTCATATTGAAGGGCAAAAGAATTTTCTGATGACTTTTAAGAAAAAGACATGGTTGAAATCCTTTATTGATTTCTTCATTGTAGGAGGAGCCTACTATGTTCAGTCGAGTGTGAAGCCTAAGATTCTGGCATTCACACCTAAGGGAATCTACTTGATGGACATCAGTGATGTAACTGAAAAGCGTTTTAATCACGTCGTAGGGATGCCTTGGAATCAAGTTAAAGATTTTACTTATAAGACAGTCTTGAATACAGTTAGGCTGAACTGGAACTATCAAAATGAATCCTTTATTTTTTCTGTGGATGTTGGTCAGGTTAGTCAGCGTGTGGGCCAATATCGATTTAACAAAGATCATTATGACTATTTAGCTCAACACGATTTCTTTCGGTCTAAGTAAGCCCTAGCAAGGATTTTCACAAAAGAATCTGGAATATTTTCTGGATTCTTTTTTAACTTTATTCGATAAGTGTATAGCTTGAAACTATAACCAGCTCTTGAAAAGAAGAAAATGAGTTGATGAAAATAAGTGGTACAATAGTTACTATAGATTTGGAGGAATTGTATGAGCAAGGAATTACACATTAACACAATTTTGGCCCAGGCAGGCATTAAGTCAGATGAGGCGACAGGAGCTTTGGTGACACCGCTTCATTTTTCAACGACCTATCAGCATCCAGAGTTTGGTCGATCTACTGGGTTTGACTATACACGCACTAAAAACCCAACTCGTAGTAAGGCTGAGGAAGTCTTGGCATCTATTGAGTCAGCAGACTATGCCCTAGCTACTAGCTCAGGAATGTCAGCTATTGTACTGGCCTTTAGCGTCTTTCCAGTAGGAAGTAAGGTCTTGGCTGTCCGTGACCTTTACGGTGGCTCTTTCCGCTGGTTCAACCAAGTGGAGCAGGAAGGCCGTTTCCATTTTACCTATGCCAATACAGAAGAAGAGCTGATTGGCGAGTTGGAGAAGGATGTGGATGTTCTCTATATTGAAACGCCAACCAATCCCTTGATGTTGGAATTTGATATTGAGAAACTAGCAAAATTGGCTCATGCTAGGGGTGCCAAAGTGGTGGTGGACAATACCTTCTACAGTCCTATCTACCAACGCCCGATTGAAGACGGAGCAGATATCGTTCTGCATTCAGCAACCAAGTATCTGGCAGGCCACAATGATGTCTTGGCTGGAGTGGTTGTGACCAATAGTTTAGAACTATACGAGAAACTTTTCTACAATCTCAATACGACAGGGGCAGTCTTGTCGCCATTTGACAGTTATCAATTGATTCGTGGTCTCAAGACATTGTCTCTCCGTATGGAGCGCTCAACAGCTAATGCCCAAGAAGTGGTTGCCTTTTTGAAGGATTCTCCAGCAGTTAAGGAAGTTCTCTACACTGGTCGTGGGGGTATGATTTCCTTTAAAGTAGCGGATGAAACACGCATTCCTCATATCTTGAACAGCCTCAAGGTCTTCTCTTTTGCGGAAAGTTTGGGTGGAGTGGAAAGTCTTATCACCTATCCAACAACGCAAACTCACGCTGATATTCCAGCAGAAGTGCGCCATTCTTATGGTTTGACAGATGACCTTTTGCGTTTGTCAATTGGGATTGAAGATGCTAGAGATTTGATTGCAGATTTGCGCCAAGCATTGGAAGGATAAGATAGATATGGGAAAATATGATTTTACAAGCCTGCCCAATCGTTTTGGGCACCATACCTATAAATGGAAAGAGGCAGAAGCTGACCGAGAAGTTCTACCAGCCTGGATAGCAGATATGGACTTTGTGGTTTTGCCTGAGGTTCGACAAGCTGTACAAGCCTACGCAGATCAGTTGGTCTATGGCTATACTTATGCTAGTGATGATTTGATTGAGTCGGTTCAGGACTGGGAAGCTACACAACACGGCTATCACTTTGACAAGGATGCCCTCGTCTTTATAGAGGGAGTGGTACCAGCTATTTCAACAGCTATTCAAGCCTTTACAAAAGAAGGAGAGGCTGTTCTGATTAACACACCGGTCTATCCACCTTTTGCCCGCAGTGTCAAACTCAACAATCGCAGATTGATTACCAATTCTTTGGTGGAAAAGGACGGGCTGTTTGAGATTGACTTTGACCAACTGGAGAAGGATTTGGTAGAAGAGGATGTCAAACTCTATATCCTCTGCAACCCCCACAATCCTGGTGGACGTGTTTGGGAAAAGGAAGTGTTGGAGAAGATTGGCCAACTCTGTCAAAAACATGGTGTTTTGTTGGTTTCTGATGAGATTCACCAAGATTTAGCCCTCTTTGGTCACAAGCATCATTCTTTCAATACCATCAATCCTGACTTTAAAGAATTTGCTATCGTCTTAAGCAGTGCCACTAAAACCTTTAATATTGCAGGGACAAAAAATTCCTATGCAGTCATTGAAAATACTAAGCTGAGAGTGGCTTACCAGAAACGCCAGTTGGCTAATAATCAGCATGAAATTTCAGGTTTGGGTTATTTGGCGACAGAAGCTGCCTATCGCTATGGGAAGGATTGGTTAGAGGAACTCAAGCAAGTCTTTGAAGACCATATTAATTATGTGGTAGATTTATTTGGAAAAGAAACCAACATCAAGGTCATGAAACCGCAAGGAACCTACTTGATTTGGCTTGATTTTTCAGCCTATGACCTGACTGATGAAAGATTGCAAGAGCTTTTGAGAAATGAAGCCAAGGTTATCCTCAACCGTGGTTTGGATTTTGGAGAGGAAGGAAGTCTCCATGCCCGCCTCAATGTAGCCATGCCTAAATCTTTGTTGCAAGAAGTGTGTCAGCGAATTGTGACGACTTTTGCCAAACGTTAAAAACCCAGCCTTCTAGGAGAAAAGTATCCCTAGAAGGCTATTTTCATAGGGGAAAATATGGTATAATAAAAAGATAAGGTAAAGGTAAAAATATGGCTAAATTGATTCCGGGGAAAGTCCGTATCGAAGGCGTTGCCCTTTATGAAACTGGTAAGGTTGATATCATCAAGGAAAAGAACAATCGCCTCTACGCTCGCGTTGCAGAAGAAGAACTGCGCTATAGTTTAGAGGATGATTTGGTTTTTTGTGCTTGCGATTTTTTCCAAAAGAGGGGCTACTGTGTGCATTTGGCAGCTCTGGAGCATTTTCTAAAAAATGATGAGCGTGGTCAGGAAATCTTGCAGGGGCTGGAAGAAGGTCATGAAGAAAAAGAGGCCGTTGAAACCAAGGTGACCTTGGGTGGAAAATTTTTGGACCGAATCTTATCTCCAAAATCAGACCGAGCCTATGAGTTATCGGCTGTAGGTCAGGTGGAAGCAGGAACCAATCGTATCTTGTGGACGCTGAGAATCGGGCAAATTAATAGTCAAAAATACTATGTCATTCGGGATATTCCACTCTTTTTAAAAGTTATCGAGAAGAGAAAACCTTATATGATTGGTAAAACTTATGAGGAGTCTCTATCTTGGGAAGCCTTTAATGAGGAAAGTCAAGAGCTTTTGACTTTCTTACGCGGACTAATGGAGGAAGGACAGGCTTCAGATCTCTTTTTCCAAAACCAAGGTCGACACCTCTTTTTTCCTCAGACCTTTTTTGAGCAGGGTGTGAATTTACTGATGGCCTTGCCCCATTTTCAATTTGACCATCAAGTGGATAGCTACCAAATCCTACTTTTTAAGGATTTGCATGCTGATGCCAATCTATTCGCCTTTACAGTAACAGAATACTCGGATTATTTTGAAATGGAAATCAGTGAGAGTCCAAGGGTCAATGTCTTTTATCAGGGAGCTGTGCTTTTCCATAAAGGACAGGTTTATTTTCTAACAGACCAGCAGATGCGTCTTCTCAAGGAAATCAAAGCGCTACCTTTGGATCAACATGGAAAGAAATACCTGCAATTTGATAGCAGTGACAGAGATAAGTTGGCTTCTTGTCTAACGCTCTTTGGCCAGATGGGCACCGTTTTAGCTCCTGAACGTTTACAAATTAAATCCTTTGCACCCTCTTTTTACTTTGACAGGGAAGAGGATAATCGGATTCGTTTAAAAATTCAGTTTGATTATGGAAATAGACAGGTATCTAGCCGACAAGAGTTAGAAGAATTACCATTTTCGAGTGATGCTGACTTAGAAGAAAGAATTTTCCAAGTCTGTTTGGCTGCTGGATTTGAAGCAGACTTTCAATCTTGGCGTCAGGCCTTAAAAGCGGAGTCTGTCTATCATTTCTTCCACGAAATCATTCCAGTATTTGAAAAACTCGGGAATGTTGATTTATCAGACAAGTTAGAAGAACTCTATAACCTAGCAAGCCCTCAAGTGCAGATTGCTTCCAAGGGAGGTCTCTTGGAAATTCAGTTTGATTTTCAAGATATTGCCCAGGAGGAAATCGACCAAGCCATGCAGGCCTTGGTTACCAATCAAGATTTTTACATTGATGCGTCTAATCAAGTCTACTTTTTCGATGAAGAAACCAAGAAAATTCGCCAAAATCTACAGGAACTGGGGCAGCTTGAATTAAAAGATGGGGCTTTGCAGGCTCGAAAACCCTTGGCCTACAGTTTAGCTCATCTTTTTGAAGGGCGTGACCGTGTTTCTTTTTCACAAGAATTTCAGAATCTGGCCCACGATTTGACGCATCCAGAGGATTTTCCTCGACAGGCAACTCAGGTTAAGGCTGATTTACGAGATTATCAGGAAAAGGGAATCGGCTGGCTGCAGATGCTCCATCATTATGGTTTTGGTGGGATTTTGGCTGATGATATGGGACTTGGTAAAACCCTGCAGACCATTGCTTTTTTGACCAGTCAAGTGACAAAAGAAAGTCGGGTTTTGATTTTAGCTCCGTCAGGTTTGATTTACAACTGGGCGGATGAATTTCAGAAATTTGCTCCACAGTTAGATGTGGCTGTTGTTCATGGCTTGAAAGCTAGTCGTGAAGAGATTCTTGCTGAAAGCCATCAAATCTATGTGACTAGTTATGCTACCTTCCGTCAGGACAGTGAGCTTTATAAGGGGATGTCCTTTGACTTCCTTTTCTTAGATGAAGCTCAGGTCATGAAGAACGCCCAGACCAAGATTGCCCAGACCTTGAGACAATTTGTGGTGCCGTCAGTTTTTGCTCTATCAGGGACTCCGATTGAAAACAATCTGGGTGAGCTGTGGTCTATTTTCCAAATCGTCATGCCAGGACTTTTGCCAAGCAAGAAAGAATTTATGAAATTACCAGCTGAGCGCGTTGCTCAGTTTATCAAACCTTTCGTGATGCGACGCAAGAAAGAAGAAGTTCTGACTGAATTGCCAGACTTGATTGAAGTGGTTTATAAGAATGAACTGGAAGACCAGCAAAAGGCTATCTACCTAGCCCAGTTACAACAGATGCGTGACCGTCTAGCTCAAGTTTCAGATCAGGAATTCCAGCGAAGTCGGGTGGAGATCTTATCTGGTCTGATGCGTTTGCGTCAAATTTGTGACACTCCTGCCCTTTTTATGGAAGATTATCAGGGAGCCAGTGGCAAACTGGATAGTCTTCGAGATCTTCTGGTCCAGGTGGCAGAAGGTGGACACCGTGTCTTGATTTTCTCGCAGTTCAAGGGAATGTTGGAGAAAATTGAACAAGAACTGCCAGACTTGGGCATGACATCCTTTAAAATTACGGGTTCAACCCCAGCCAAGGAAAGACAAGACATGACCAAGGCCTTTAATCAAGGAGAAAGAGATGCCTTTCTGATTTCTCTTAAGGCTGGTGGTGTCGGTCTGAACCTGACAGGTGCTGATACAGTGATTTTGGTTGACCTTTGGTGGAATCCTGCGGTGGAAGCGCAAGCTATTGGCCGTGCCCATCGAATGGGTCAGGAAGAAACGGTTGAGGTCTATCGCTTGGTGACCAAGGGAACCATTGAAGAAAAAATTCAGGAACTCCAAGAACAAAAGAAACATCTGGTGTCACAAGTATTGGATGGAACAGAGTCACGTGGCAGTCTGACCCTAGCAGAAATTAGAGAAATTTTGGGAATTTCTGAAGCCAGCACTTGAAAAATCAAGACAATACGCTATAATGAAGTGTTGAAAGGAAATAGAAAATGAGAGAAGAACGATTTCCATTGGTGTCAGATGATGAGGTCATACTGACTGAAATGCCAGTCATGAACTTGTACGATGAATCTGATTTTATCAGTAATATCAAGGGAGAATACCGTGATAAGAATTATCTGGAGTGGGCCCCTATTACTGAAGAAAAACCAGCAAAACCGATTGAAAAGCCAGTAGAGAAACCTAAGAAGTCTGGTTTAGGAGTTAAAAAAGAAGGAAAGAGCTATGCAGAGGTGGCGCGTGAAGAAGCGCGTGCGGATTTGAAAAAGAAACGCTCAGCAAGTTATCTGACTAAGGATATTACTCCTACAAGACGCCATTCTCAGCCAAGTCTGGTTAGACAGGGCAATCAACCTACCGCGCCTTTCCAAAAGGAAAATCCTGGTGAATTTGTCAAATATAGTCAAAAATTGACCCAGTCTCATTACATCTTGGCGGAAGAAGTGAGCAATATTTCGACTCAAGCTGAGCCAAAAGAAACTTCAGGTCCAAAGAAAAATAATTATGATTTTCTGAAGAAGAGCCAAATCTACAATAAAAAAAGTAAACAAACAGAACAAGAACGTCGGGTTGCCCAAGAGTTGAATCTGACCAGAATTACAGAATAGGGGAGAAAACATGCCAAAGACATATCATTTTATCGGAATTAAAGGATCAGGGATGAGTGCCTTGGCCTTGATGTTGCACCAAATGGGGCATAAGGTACAGGGATCAGATGTTGAAAAGTACTACTTTACTCAACGTGGTCTTGAGCAGGCAGGGATTACCATTCTTCCTTTTGATGAAAAGAATCTAGACGGTGATATGGAAATTATCGCTGGAAATGCCTTTCGTCCAGATAACAACGTAGAAATTGCCTATGCAGACCAAAATGGTATCAGCTACAAACGTTACCATGAATTTCTAGGTAGCTTTATGCGCGACTTTGTCAGCATGGGAGTAGCAGGAGCACATGGAAAAACTTCAACGACAGGTATGTTGTCTCATGTCTTGTCTCATATCACGGATACTAGCTTCTTGATTGGAGACGGGACTGGTCGTGGTTCAGCCAATGCTAAATATTTTGTCTTTGAATCTGACGAATATGAGCGTCACTTTATGCCTTACCACCCAGAATACTCTATTATCACCAACATTGACTTTGACCATCCAGACTATTTCACAAGTCTAGAGGATGTTTTCAATGCCTTTAACGACTATGCTAAACAAATTACCAAAGGTTTGTTTATCTACGGTGAAGATGCTGAATTGCGTAAGATTACGTCTGATGCACCAATTTATTATTATGGTTTTGAAGCAGAAGGTAATGACTTTGTCGCTAGTGATCTTCTTCGTTCAACAACTGGTTCAACCTTCACAGTTCATTTCCGTGGTCAAGAATTAGGGCAATTCCACATTCCAACCTTTGGTCGTCACAATATCATGAATGCGACAGCCGTTATTGGTCTTCTTTACACAGCAGGATTTGATTTGAACTTGGTGCGTGAACACTTGAAAACATTTGCCGGTGTTAAGCGTCGTTTCACTGAGAAAATTGTCAATGACACGGTGATTATCGATGACTTTGCTCACCATCCAACAGAAATTATTGCGACCTTGGATGCGGCTCGTCAGAAATACCCAAGCAAGGAAATCGTAGCAGTTTTCCAACCCCATACCTTTACAAGAACCATTGCCTTGTTGGACGAATTTGCCCACGCTTTGAACCAAGCGGATGCAGTTTACCTAGCGCAAATTTATGGATCTGCTCGTGAAGTAGACCATGGTGATGTTAAGGTAGAAGACCTAGCCAATAAAATCAACAAGAAACACCAAGTGATTACTGTTGAAAATGTTTCTCCACTCCTAGACCATAACAATGCTGTCTATGTCTTTATGGGAGCAGGAGATATCCAGACCTATGAATATTCATTCGAGCGTCTCTTGTCTAATTTGACAAGCAATGTTCAATAGGAAGTTTTCATGGAAATTCCAATTAAGATCATTCAGGCAAGTAAGTCTGATTTGGCTGAGATAGAGACACTTCAGGCTTCATCTTTTCCAGCTGAAAAGCAGCAACCTTCCCATATCTTAGAAGAAAGTATCCGTAAGTGTGCGGATACCTTTCTTCTAGCTAGGGATGAAAATCAGCTTCTGGGCTATATTCTAGGTGGTCCTTACCCACACAATCCGAAATGTCTAGAAATACATTCTTTAGTCATTGATACTGACCATCAGAGACAGGGCTTGGGAACGCTTCTTCTTGCGGCTTTGAAAGATGTGGCAGTTGAGCTGGATTACAAAGCTATTCGTTTGAAGAGTCCGGATGAGTTGCTTTCCTATTTTGAAATGAACGGTTTTATTGATGAAGAAGAGACAGATTCGCTTTATGCAGCTAGTCAAGGTTTTAGTATGATTTGGTTTAATCTCTTTTAGAGGAGGTACAATGAAAATTAGACCAGCAAGATTAGAAGATTTGGATCGTATCGTTGAGATTGAGCTAGAAAATTTCTCGGTTGAAGAAGCCATTCCTCGTTCTGTCTTTGAGGCGCATTTGCGAGAAATTCAGACCTCGTTTCTGGTTGCAGAAAAAGAAGGCAGAATCATGGGGTATATAGAAGGGCCAGTTGGACTACACCGCCATCTGCAAGATCAGTCTTTTACAGAAGAGATAGAAGATTATAGTCATAAGCCTGGTGGTTATATCTCTGTGACCTGTCTTTCTATTGCCAAAGAATCACAGGGACTTGGACTTGGTCAGAAATTACTAACAGCCTTGAAAGAAGTGGCTCTTGAACACGAAAGAGAAGGCATTAATCTAACCTGTCATGACTATCTCATCTCCTACTACGAAAAACATGAATTTGTCAATGAAGGCCAGTCCCAGTCAACCTTTGCAGGGGAAACTTGGTATGATATGGTCTGGGAAGCTAATACTCTTCGAAAATCAAATTCAAACCATGTCAGCGTCGCCTTACCGTATATATGTGACTGACTTCGTCAGTCTTATCTACAACCTCAAAACAGTGTTTTGAGCAACCTGCGGCTAGCTTCCTAGTTTGCTCTTTGATTTTCATTGAGTATAAAAAATAAGCTAGAAAAGCATGCTAGGTTGCTTTTCTTTCGTTTTTAAGATATAATATTATGGACTGTCAACAAGGAGGTAAATCTTTTGAGTGAAAATCCAAAAGAAGAAAAATTAAGCTTTAAAGAGCAGATTTTACGTGATTTAGAGAGAGTAAAAAAACAAGATAGAAGTGAGCAAGAAAACGAGATTACAAGTTTTGAAACTCCTTCGTCTCTAGAAGATTCAGTAGTTCCTTCAACTCAGGACCACGAACCTTCAGCAGAAGAGTTGATGGCTAATTCTCTCTCTGTTGTGGATCAAATATTAAAGAACGCTCCTAGTGTTCCGTCACGTTCAAATGATATTTCGGATGAAATTACAGCAAATGAAGAAGTTGCAGAATCTAAAATTGAAGCGGCTACTGAGCCTGTAGTTGAACCTGTAGAACCTATTTTTGAGCCAGTTCAACCGAAAGTAGAACCTGTAAAGCTTAACGAAGACAAAGAATTTAACGAGATTCCAACAAAGGTTGCGGTGTCGTATAAAATAAGTAAACAACCGGAAGAAGTTAGTGCTCCTGCACAGGATAATGAGCTCTCTGAGTCAGATGAATTGACAGACAGCTTAGCTAATTCTCCGAGACGTAGTCGTCGCGAAGCTACAAAATCAACTGCTAAGAAGAAGTCAAAAGGGAAAGGATGTCTTGTTGGTTTCTTGTTATTCCTGGTAGTTGTGTCTCTTGGTGGCTATTTTGGCTATATCTATATTCAAGATTCATTTAAACCTATTGATGCGAATTCTAAGGAGTATGTTACTGTTCAAATTCCAGAAGGTTCCAATGTCCAAGAAATTGGGAATGCTTTGGAAAAATCTGGTTTGGTCAAACATGGAATTATTTTCAGCTTGTATGCTAAGTACAAAAATTACTCTGATTTCAAATCAGGATACTATAACTTGATGAAGAGTATGAGTACGGATGATTTGATTAAAGAATTGCAAAAAGGTGGTACACCTGAACCTCAGGTCCCATCTCTTGCGAACTTGACAATTCCAGAAGGTTATACGATTGATCAAATCGCACAAGCAGTGGAACAACTTGAAGGTAATTTTAAAGAAGCTCTTACGGCAGATGCCTTCTTGACAAAAGTTCAAGATGAAACCTTTATTGCTCAAGAGGTAGCTAAGTATCCAAACTTGCTTGAAAGTTTGCCAACAAAAGAGTCTGGTGTTCGTTATCGTTTGGAGGGATATCTTTTCCCAGCAACCTACTCTATCAAGGAAAGCACAACTATTGAAAGTTTGATTGATGAGATGCTGTCTGCTATGGATAAGGCCTTATCAAACCATTATAGTTCGATTAAAGAAAAGAATTTGACGGTTAATGAATTGTTGACGATTGCATCCCTTGTAGAAAAAGAAGGTGCTCAGACAGAAGATCGCAAAAAAATTGCTGGTGTTTTCTATAATCGTTTGAACCTTGGTATGCCCCTTCAAAGTAATATTGCTATTCTATATGCTCAAGGAAAACTTGGTCAGAAAATTAGTTTAGCAGATGATGCTGGGATTGATACAGATATTGATTCACCTTTTAACGTCTATACTCGTCTGGGTCTTATGCCTGGGCCAGTTGATAGTCCAAGTCTTGATGCTATTGAAGCAAGTGTGAACCAAACAAAGAGTGAATACTTGTACTTTGTAGCCAATGTTGAAGACGGAAAAGTTTACTTTGCAACAACCAAAGATGAACATGATCAAAATGTTGCACAGTATATCAACAGCAAATTATCCCAATCAAGTAGTGCAAACTAAAATTATGTGGTTCGCCACATAATTTTGCTTTAAAAGTTAAATAAGAAAGTTGAGAAAAATGGCAGAAAAAACATATCCTATGACCCTTGCGGAAAAGGAAAAACTTGAAAAAGAATTAGAAGAATTGAAATTGGTCCGCCGACCAGAAGTGGTAGAACGCATTAAGATTGCCCGTTCATATGGTGACCTTTCAGAAAACAGTGAATACGAAGCAGCTAAGGATGAACAAGCCTTTGTCGAAGGACAAATCTCTAGCTTGGAAACAAAAATTCGCTATGCTGAAATCGTCAATAGTGACTCAGTTGCCCAAGACGAAGTAGCGATTGGCAAAACAGTTACTATCCAAGAAATTGGTGAGGACGAGGAAGAAGTTTATATTATCGTAGGTTCAGCTGGTGCAGATGCCTTTGCAGGTAAGGTTTCAAATGAAAGTCCAATTGGACAAGCCTTGATTGGCAAGAAAACAGGTGATACAGCAACCATTGAAACACCTGTTGGTAGCTATGATGTGAAAATCTTAAAGGTTGAAAAAACAGCCTAAAAACAAAAAAGGAGTGGGGAGGCAATGCGCTTCACTCACTCCTTTTTCCATTTTAAATTGAATTGGAGACGATATGAGTTCAAAGAAGAAAAAAAATAAGATGGAGCGTGGTCTGACTAATCGTCATGTGCAGGTTATGGCCATCGCTGGAACAATCGGAACAGGACTCTTTTTGGGAGCAGGTCGCTCTATTAGCCTAACAGGTCCTTCCATTGTACTGATTTATATGATTACAGGGGCCTTCATGTTCCTCATGATGCGTGCGGTTGGAGAAATGCTCTACCAAGACCCTGAGCAACATACCTTTATCAACTTTATCACGCGCCATTTAGGTAAGGGCTGGGGGTATTTCTCAGTTTGGTCTTACTGGTTATCCGTTGTCTTTATCGGTATGGCGGAAATCACTGCGATCTCTCACTATGTTCAGTTCTGGTTCCCTAGCTGGCCAAGTTGGATGATTGAGATTGGATTTTTAACTATTCTAGCCTTGGTCAATCTGATTGCGGTGAAGCTCTTTGGGGAAGTTGAGTTCTGGTTTGCTATGGTCAAGATTGTGGCTATTTTAGCTATGATTACCACAGGAGTCTTTATGGTCTTGACAGGCTTTAAGACACCACATGGAGTAGCAAGTTTGGCTAATATTGCTGACAATTTCTCCCTCTTCCCTAATGGTGGAGTTAACTTTGTCATGGCCTTCCAGATGGTTTTCTTTGCCTATCTCATGATTGAGTTTATCGGGGTAACAACTTCTGAAACAAAAAATCCACGCCAGGTCTTGCCAAAAGCCGTTAAGGAAATTCCTTTGCGTATCGCCTTTTTCTATGGAGGTGCCCTCTTAGCCATTATGGCTATTATACCGTGGCGTGAACTTGCTTCAGCTGATTCTCCTTTTGTAACAGTATTTGAATTGGCAGGTATCAAGTGGGCAGCGGCCTTAATTAACTTCGTCGTTTTGACGTCAGCAGCATCTGCTCTTAACTCAACTCTCTACTCAACAGGTCGTCATTTGTACCAGATTGCCCATGATTCACCAAATCCATTCTTAAAGGCTATCAAGGCAGATACTCTTTCTCGCCACAATGTGCCACAAAATGCCATCATTGCTTCAGCAATCTTGATTGCTCTAGCAGCCTTTATCAATATCTTGCCAGGTGTTTCCGATGCTTTTGCCTTGATTACGGCATCATCATCAGGTGTCTATATCGCCATTTATATCTTGATTATGGTGGCTCACCTTAAATACCGCAAATCACAGGACTTTATGGCAGATGGATATCTCATGCCCCATTATCGTTTCCTAAATCCCTTAACCATGCTCTTCTTTGCCTTTGTCTTTGTAACCCTCTTTTTACAAGAGTCTACATTTGTCGGAGCAATCGGTTCAGCTATCTGGATTATCGGTTTCGGTATTTATAGCCAGTGGAAATTTAGAAAATAGATTAAGGACTCATCAACTCAGATTGGTGGGTTTTTGCTAGTTTGACAGTCTTTGGAAATAAGACTATAATCAAGCTGTAACAGTATTTAAGGAGATTTAGATGTACTTTAGATTGGAAAATAAGGAATCCCATAAATCACAAGAAATAGGGAACCTGATTCGTGTTTATAACCGTTCAAAAAGAGAAGAAGCTGAAAGTGAGCCACTTAATCTTTATGTCGAAGATGAAAAGGGCAATCTCCTGGCAGGTTTGATAGCAGAGACTTTTGGAAATTGGCTAGAAATCGAGTATTTATTTGTAAAAGAGGAACTGAGAGGGCAGGGAATCGGTTCAAGACTATTACAGCAAGCAGAAACTGAAGCTAAGAATCGAAACTGTCGTTTTGCTTTTGTCAATACTTACCAGTTTCAAGCTCCTGATTTTTATAAAAGGCATGGCTACAAGAAAGTCTTTACCTTACAAGACTATCCCTACACAGGAAAAAGATTTTATTACCAAAAAGATTTGTAAGGAGAATATGAAAGTATAAGGCAAAGAGGGGTTCTTGACATAAGTATGAAGGGGATTCTCGATAAATACCAGTTAAATCCTACACATTGTGTCTGTCTAGACGATATTGAGGACAAACCAATCGCAGCTGATAAATTGGGAATCAAGTCCTATCAGGTTAAGAAAAGAAGCGATGTCGTCGATATTTTGAAATTATATATTTAAACTAAAAACTTTCTATCTTTTTATGGTAGAGAGTTTTTTGTTAATAAAATATTACAAAATGACATTTATATATTGCATTAAGTTAGATATATGATATAATGTTGTTAAAAAGAGGCGCAACTTTTTAAAATTAATGATGATCAAATAGAAAACCAAGAATATTAATGGAGGAATTAAAAAATGGAAGTTATAAATGTAAGTAAACATTATGGTCATTCAACCATTCTCAAAGATATAAATTTTGCACTTAATAAGGGTGAAATTGTTGGTCTAGTAGGGAGAAACGGAGTTGGCAAGAGTACATTGATGAAAATTCTTGTTCAGAATAATCAACCGACTTCAGGGAATATTATAAGTAGTGATAATGTTGGGTATTTAGTTGAAGAACCAAAATTATTTTTATCTAAAACAGGTTTAGAGAATTTAAAATATTTATCAAATTTATATGGTGTTGACTATAATCAAGAAAGATTTGGGAGTTTGATTCAAGAGTTAGATTTGACTCAGTCTATTAATAAAAAAGTAAAGACCTATTCTTTGGGTACAAAACAAAAATTAGCTTTGCTTCTAACCCTCGTTACGGAACCTGATATGTTAATTTTAGATGAGCCGACTAATGGTTTAGATATTGAATCATCACAAATAGTTTTAGCGATTCTAAAAAATTTAGCTTTACATGAAAATGTGGGAATTTTAATATCGAGTCATAAATTAGAAGATATTGAAGAAATTTGTGAGAGGGTTCTTTTCTTGGAGAATGGGCTTTTGACATTCCAAAAAGTAGGAAAAGATAGTCATAATTGCTTGTTTGAGATAGCTTTTTCATCAGCTACAGATAGAGACATTTTCATTACCAAACAAGAATTTGGGGAAATTGTTCAGGAAGAGGGACTGAGAATTACTATGTCTGGGAATATTCAAAGTAGTGAGCTTTTTAAATTTTTCAACGAAAACTCTATTAAAGTAGTTGATTTTGAAACTAAAAAAGAGACGCTTAAAGATATTTATCTAAATCGTTCAAAATAAAGGAAGGTTATAATCATGAAATTAAATAAATTGAATTTTCTTAAGGAAAATATAAGAGATTTATATTCATCAGGCGTAATATATCTCGGTTTGCTTATCTCGTTTATACCGCCGATATTGGTTACATTCTTTATTCTAAAGACTCAAGGGACATCGCTTGGTATTAAGCATATTTCAAACTTTTATGCTATGCTCGGTATGTTAATGGCTGTTATACATGCTAACCGAATTATTAGTAGAGATTTTTCCCATAATACAATCAGTTTATTTTATAATCAACAGAAAAATCGGATGATTTACGTCTTGTCTAATTTTCTATATGCCATCTCAGTTTCCATTATCTATGCTTTGAATGGTATTGTGTTACTAGTCATCGTAAGTAAATTGGGTGTTCCAGGTGCTTTAGGATTAGATTTTATAGCAGCCATTGTAGTCAATACAATTTTGTTAGTTCTATTTTATTTTCTATTATCTTACATTTTCTATTTATACAAATTGAAAAGTGGCTTGGTATTTGGTGTTTTAGTAGCCTTACTACTCTTTATCCCTAATATATTAAATACGATTATGACGAATACTAGTAATGATTTGTTTATCAAAGCAATTGAACTTCTTCCTTTTTATTCCTTACCTGTATTTGTGGCTTCAAATACGATGTCTATTAGTCAGTATCTTGTGGCAACCACTACAATCATTTTATTGTACTTTTTCACTCTCAAGAAAAGCAAGAAGTATTCATTTTAGTTTTATTTAGTATTGTTTTGCATACCTAAAATACAGTAAAAAAATCAGTCATCTTGCTATGCTCCTGCTCTTGTTGTGTACACGTTTTTGTCTTATGCTAGACTCATTTCCAAAAGCATTATATAATAGTGATATGAAAGCAACTAAACTAAACAAGAAATACAAGCAATCAAAACTCGTTTAAAAGACCCTACTAAAGCTAATACTAAACAAAAAATCAAATAGCAAACTAGGAAGTTTATTTCAAACAATCCAACATACTGATTTTAGGCTGAAGATAATATTGGAGTGCTAATTAATGAGGTTATAATAAATAGCTGACAGCTTGTGTTAGTTTTGGATTTTTTAAGAGTAGATGAGTATTAAAACTATAAGGAGGACGCAGGTGGCTAAAAATTTAAAATTAAAATTAGCTCGTGTAGAGCTTGATTTAACTCAAGGTCAACTGGCAGAGGCTGTCGGGGTGACGCGCCAGACTATTGGTTTGATAGAGGCGGGAAAATACAATCCCAGTCTCTCGCTCTGCCAGTCCATTTGCAGATGTTTAGGGAAAACCCTAGACCAACTATTTTGGGAGGAAGAAGATGGTAAATAAATTCATTCATTATCAATTACTTGACGAAAGAGAAGAACAACTAATCAATAAAGCTGGAGCAGAGTCCTTTTCACTCTTTATTGGGCTTGTACTTCTAAACTATTTGGTGGCAGTGTTGGCTCCATCTCTTTTTAATCCGAATTTTCTAGTCTATACTCTGATAGTAGGAATTTTCTTCTTTTTCAATCGTGCTCGTTATTTGGGAGTGACCTATTATAGTCGTTTTCATTTTACGATTTTAGGTTGTTTTTTCCTAACCTTGGCGATTACAACTCTATTGATGTTGCAGAATTATCAATTCAACATAGAAATTTATCAGCACAATCCTTTGAATGCTAAATACCTGTCCGCTTGGGCCATTACTTATGTCATTTACCTTCCTTGGGTTTTTATAGGCAATCTCGGTCTGAAGAGCTATGGCGAATGGGCTCAGAAAAAGTTTGAACAAGACATGGATGAACTGGAGAGTGGAGAATAGCTTGTTACTCTTTTCTCAATCCAGCTAAAATGTGATATAATAGTACTAATTTATTGGAACATATGAAAGTTTTTGAAAATTTTTATGGGTTTCTAGCTAAGGAAGTAGGAAAAGTATGTATCCAGATGATAGTTTGACATTGCACACGGACTTGTACCAGATTAACATGATGCAGGTTTACTTTGACCAGGGGATTCACAATAAAAAGGCGGTCTTTGAGGTGTATTTCCGCCAACAACCTTTTAAGAATGGCTATGCGGTTTTTGCAGGTTTGGAAAGAATAGTGAGTTATCTTGAAGACCTGCATTTTTCAGATAGTGATATTGCCTATTTGGAGTCTCTAGGCTATCATGGGGCATTCTTGGACTACCTCCGCAATTTCAAGTTGGAGTTGACCGTTCGTTCTGCCCAAGAAGGGGACTTGGTTTTTGCTAATGAACCGATTGTGCAGGTGGAAGGCCCTCTAGCCCAATGTCAATTGGTAGAAACGGCTCTTTTGAACATCGTCAACTACCAGACATTAGTGGCGACTAAGGCAGCTCGTATTCGTTCGGTTATCGAAGATGAACCCTTGATGGAGTTTGGGACACGTCGGGCTCAAGAGATGGATGCGGCTATCTGGGGAACACGCGCAGCGGTGATTGGTAGTGCCAATGGAACTAGCAACGTGCGTGCTGGTAAACTCTTTGACATTCCTGTCTTGGGGACCCATGCCCATTCTTTGGTACAGGTTTATGGCAATGACTATGAGGCTTTTAAGGCTTATGCTACGACTCACAAAAATTGTGTCTTTCTTGTGGATACCTATGACACCCTTCGCATCGGTGTGCCAGCTGCCATTCAGGTGGCGCGTGAGCTGGGTGATCAGATTAACTTTATGGGTGTGCGGATTGACTCAGGGGATATTGCCTACATTTCTAAGAAAGTCCGTCAGCAATTGGACGAGGCTGGATTTACAGAGGCTAAGATTTATGCTTCAAATGATTTGGACGAAAATACTATCCTTAACCTCAAGATGCAAAAGGCCAAGATTGATGTCTGGGGCGTGGGTACCAAGCTGATTACAGCCTATGACCAGCCAGCTCTTGGGGCAGTTTACAAGATTGTTGCCATCGAAGATGAAAATGGGAACATGCGCAATACTATTAAGCTGTCTAATAATGCGGAAAAAGTGTCGACGCCAGGTAAGAAGCAGGTGTGGCGTATTACCAGTCGTGAAAAAGGCAAGTCAGAAGGCGATTATATCACTTATGACGGTGTGGATGTGAGCGACATGACTGAAATCAAGATGTTCCATCCGACCTATACATACATCAAGAAGACGGTTCGTAATTTTGATGCCGTGCCTCTCTTGGTGGATATCTTCAAAGACGGAAAATTGATTTACAACCTGCCTAGCTTGACTGAGATTCAGGCTTATGCTCGTAAGGAATTTGACAAGCTTTGGGATGAGTACAAGCGCGTGCTCAATCCGCAGCACTATCCAGTGGATTTGGCGCGTGATGTATGGCAAGACAAGATGGACTTGATTGACAAAATGCGCAAGGAAGCCCTTGGTGAAGGAGAAGAAGAATGAGTTTGCAAGAAACGATTATCCAAGAATTGGGCGTAAAACCAGTGATTGATGCCCAGGAAGAAATCCGTCGTTCCATTGATTTCTTAAAAAGATACCTGAAAAAACATCCCTTCCTAAAAACCTTTGTACTAGGGATTTCTGGGGGTCAGGACTCAACCTTGGCAGGTCGATTGGCCCAATTAGCTATGGAAGAACTGCGCGCAGAAACGGGCGATGACGGCTACAAATTTATCGCTGTCCGCCTGCCATATGGAGTGCAAGCTGATGAAGCAGATGCTCAAAAAGCCCTAGCCTTCATCCAGCCAGATGTCAGCTTGGTTGTGAATATCAAGGAATCAGCTGATGCTATGACAGCTGCAGTTGAAGAGACAGGTAGTCCTGTTTCAGACTTTAACAAGGGCAATATCAAGGCTCGTAGTCGTATGATTGCTCAGTATGCCCTTGCTGGTGCCCATAGTGGAGCGGTCATTGGGACAGACCACGCCGCGGAAAATATCACAGGTTTCTTTACCAAGTTTGGTGACGGTGGTGCGGATATTCTCCCTCTTTACCGCCTCAATAAACGTCAAGGGAAACAACTCTTGCAGGAACTTGGTGCAGACCCAGCCCTTTATGAAAAAATCCCAACAGCAGATTTGGAAGAAGACAAACCAGGTTTAGCTGATGAAGTCGCACTTGGAGTCACTTATGAAGAGATTGACGACTACCTAGAAGGTAAAACAATCAACCCAGAAGCTCAAGCAATTATTGAAAACTGGTGGCACAAAGGCCAACACAAACGCCACCTACCAATCACCGTATTTGATGACTTTTGGGAGTAAAAACCTCCAGTGGAGGTTTTTACCCCGAGTCTAGAAAGGGGAAAACGAGGAGGTCCGGTGGACCTTTTTAGCTTCTTGCCCTGAAACTCGAGAGCAAGAATAACCTCCAGTGGAGGTTTTTACCCTGAGCCTAGAAATGAGAAAGCGAGGAAGGTCCGGTGGACCTTTTTAGCTTATTACCTTGAAATTCAAAAGCAAAACAAGTTTCAATGGAGATTGGACATAGAATCATCTATCAGAAAGCGAGGTAGCGTCATGAAATCTATCGGTACGCAAATATTACAGACAGATCGTTTAATCTTGAGAAGATTTGTGGAAAGTGATGCAGAAGCTATGTTTCAGAATTGGGCTTCGTCCGCTGAAAATTTAACCTACGTCACTTGGGATCCTCATCCTGATGTTGAGGTGACTCGAAATTCGATTCGTAATTGGGTTGCTTCCTATGCCAATCCCAACTATTATAAATGGGCCATTTGTCTCAAAGAAAAGCCAGAACAGGTGATAGGAGATATTAGCATCGTTGCAATAGATGAGAACGATTTTTCTTGTGAAATTGGCTATGTGTTAGGCAAGGCTTACTGGGGACATGGGATTATGACAGAGGCCTTGAACGCTGTCTTGGACTTCTCCTTTACTCAAGCAGGTTTTCAAAAAGTTAGAGCTCGATATGCCAGTCTCAATCCAGCTTCAGGTCGTGTCATGGAGAAGGCTGGAATGTCCTATCTCAAGACTATTACCAATGGTGTAGAGAGAAAAGGCTATCTTGCGGACCTTATTTATTATCAGATAAACAGGGAAGGCTAGTGAATTTTCTTTTCTGCTTTCATCGAAGTCAGACTGTGTCTGGCTTTTTTTGTAAGATTTCTAAATAACCTGATTAAATTCCTATTTTTCCCTATCATTGTCCCTGTTTTTTCTGGAGTTTCGGGGCTATAATAGTCCTATCAAATCAAAGAATAGAGGAAGGCAATGGATAATATAATCTTTTTTATCAGCGTTTTTCTTGCTGGAATTTTTTCCTTCTTTTCTCCTTGTATTTTACCCTTGTTACCGGTTTATGCAGGGGTCTTGTTGGATGATAAGAATGATGCTCAGGCTTCTAGTGGAAAATTTTCAATCTCACTTGTTAGTTTATTGCGAACTTTGGCCTTTATAGCAGGGATTTCTTTTATCTTTATCTTACTGGGTTATGGAGCTGGTTTTTTAGGCAATTTGCTTTATGCTTCTTGGTTTCAGTATGTGACGGGTGCGGTTATCATTCTCTTGGGCTTGCACCAGATGGAAGTCTTACATTTGCAGGGGCTCTACAAGGAAAAAAGGCTACAATTAAAGAGACAGGGGCAAAAGGGTAAGGGCTATAGTCAGGCATTTTTACTGGGGTTGACTTTTAGTTTTGCTTGGACTCCATGTGTAGGGCCAGTTCTGGGGTCTGTTTTAGCCTTAGCGACTTCAGGTGGTTCAGGTGCTTGGCAGGGAGCAGGTCTCATGTTGGTTTACACGCTAGGTTTGGCGCTACCATTTTTGGTTCTAGCTCTAGCCTCCAGCTATGTTTTGAAACATTTTCGAAAACTCCATCCTTATCTAGGAACCCTCAAAAAAGTGGGTGGTTTCCTCATTATCGTGATGGGAATTTTGGTTCTTTTGGGAAATGCTTCCATTTTGACTACATTATTTGAATAGAGAGGAATAAGAAATGAAAAAATGGCAAACATGTCTCCTTGGAGTAGGCTCAATCTGTTGTTTGGCAGCCTGTTCGGCTAAAAACATGTCAGATGAAGCTACTATGAAGGAGCAAACAAAAACAGAACAAGTCAGTTCGCAAACTGCGACTAAAGGTCAGGCAGTTGCTGATTTCGAACTGACAGGAGTAGATGGCAAGACCTACCGCTTGTCTGATTACAAGGGCAAGAAAGTCTATCTCAAATTCTGGGCTTCTTGGTGTTCCATCTGTCTGGCCAGTCTTCCAGATACGGATGAAATCGCTAAGGATGCTGGTGATGACTATGTAGTTTTGACAGTGGTCTCTCCTGGACACAAAGGAGAACAAGCAGAAGCGGACTTTAAGAATTGGTACAAGGGTTTGGATTATAAAAATTTCCCAGTTCTAATTGACCCATCAGGTAAACTTTTAGAAAGTTATGGCGTTCGTTCTTACCCAACTCAAGCCTTTATAGACAAGGAAGGTAAGCTAGTCAAAACGCAACCTGGTTTTATGGATAAGGATATGATTTTAAAAACATTGAAAGAAATGGGGTAGCGAAAGGTCATGAATGATAAAGTAAAATTGTTTGTCTTGGCAGGGATCTTTTTCCTAGCCATAACCGGTTTCTATTTTCTATTGATGCGAAATGCAGGGCAGACAGATAGCTCGCAAATTGAGAAGGCATCAGTTAGCCAAGGAGGAAAAACAGTGAAAAAAACAGAAATTAGTAAAGATGCAGACTTGCACGAAATTTATCTGGCTGGAGGTTGTTTCTGGGGAGTTGAGGAATATTTCTCACGCGTTCCCGGAGTGACAGATGCCGTTTCAGGCTATGCAAATGGTAGAGGGGAAACAACCAAGTACGAATTGATTAACCAAACAGGTCATGCGGAGACTGTTCATGTTACTTATGATGCCAAACAAATTTCCCTAAAAGAAATCCTACTTCATTACTTCCGCATTATCAATCCAACCAGCAAAAATAAACAAGGAAATGATGTGGGAACCCAGTACCGTACTGGTGTTTATTACACAGATGACAAGGATTTAGAGGTGATTAACCAAGTCTTTGATGAGGTGGCTAAGAAATACGATCAACCTCTAGCAGTTGAAAAGGAGACCTTGAAAAATTTTGTAGTGGCAGAGGATTACCACCAAGACTACCTCAAGAAAAATCCAAATGGCTACTGCCATATCAATGTCAATCAGGCGGCTTATCCTGTCATTGATGCCAGCAAATATCCAAAACCAAGTGATGAGGAATTGAAAAAGACCCTGTCACCTGAGGAGTATGCAGTCACCCAGAAAAATCAAACAGAACGAGCTTTTTCAAACCGCTATTGGGATAAATTTGAATCTGGTATCTATGTGGATGTGGCAACTGGCGAACCCCTCTTTTCATCAAAGGATAAGTTTGAGTCTGGTTGTGGTTGGCCTAGTTTTACCCAACCAATCAGTCCAGATGTTGCCACCTACAAGGAAGATAAGTCTTACAATATGACACGCATGGAAGTGCGGAGCCGAGTTGGAGATTCTCACCTTGGCCATGTCTTTACGGATGGACCACAGGACAAAGGTGGCTTACGTTACTGTATCAATAGTCTCTCTATTCGATTTATTCCCAAAGATCAAATGGAAGAAAAAGGCTATGCTTATTTACTAGATTATGTTGATTAAGAGGGCTTTCCTAAGCAGTTAGAGGAGAATTTTGCTATACTGATACTAGTAAGTGACAAAGGAGAGAAGCATGACCTATACAATCTTAATCGTAGAAGATGAATATCTGGTAAGACAAGGCTTGACCAAACTGGTCAATGTAGCAGCCTACGATATGGAAATCATCGGTCAGGCTGAAAATGGAAGGCAAGCTTGGGAATTGATTCAAAAGCAGGTACCAGATATTATTTTAACCGATATCAACATGCCTCAGCTAAATGGCATCCAGTTGGCCAGTCTGATTCGAGAAACCTATCCTCAGGTGCATCTAGTTTTTTTGACAGGCTACGATGATTTTGATTATGCCTTGTCTGCTGTCAAACTAGGTGTAGATGACTACCTACTCAAGCCCTTTTCTCGTCAGGATATTGAGGAAATGTTGGGGAAAATCAAGCAGAAGTTGGATAAGGAAGAGAAAGAAGAGCAGTTACAAGATCTATTGACTGATAAGTTTGAGGGAAATATGGCTCAGAAAATCCAGTCCCATCTGGCTGATAGTCAGTTTAGTTTAAAGTCTTTGGCTAGTGACTTGGGCTTTAGTCCGACTTATCTGAGTTCTTTGATTAAGAAAGAGTTGGGCCTGCCTTTTCAGGATTATCTGGTGAGAGAGCGTGTCAAACAAGCCAAGCTCTTGCTTCTGACCACAGATCTGAAGATTTATGAGATCGCAGAGAAGGTTGGTTTTGAAGATATGAACTATTTTACCCAACGTTTTAAACAGATTGCAGGTGTGACACCTCGTCAGTTTAAGAAGGGAGAAGGTCGATGAAACGTTCTTCTCTCCTAGTCAGAATGGTTATTTCCATCTTTCTAGTCTTTCTCATTCTCCTAGCTCTGGTTGGGACTTTCTACTATCGATCTAGTTCCTCTGCCATTGAGACTAGCATTGAGGGCAATAGCCAGACGACTATCAGTCAGACTAGCCACTTTATCCAGTCTTATATCAAAAAATTAGAAACCACCTCTACCAGTTTGACCCAGCAGACGGATATTCTAGCCTATGCTGAGAATCCCAGTCAAGACAAGGTCAAGGGAATTCGAGATCTGTTTTTGACCATCTTAAAGGCAGACCAGGACTTGAAAACGGTAGTTCTGGTGACCAAATCTGGTCAGGTCATTTCTACAGATGACAGTGTGCAGATGAAAACTTCCTCCGATATGATGGCTGAGGGTTGGTACCAAAAGGCCATTCATCAGGGGGCCATGCCCGTTTTGACTCCAGCTCGTAAATCAGATAGTCAATGGGTCATTTCTGTCACTCAAGAACTTGTTGATGTAAAGGGGGCCAATCTTGGCGTACTTCGCTTGGATATTTCCTATGAAACTTTGGAAGCCTATCTTAACCAACTCCAGTTGGGTCAGCAGGGCTTTGCCTTTATCATCAATGAAAACCATGAATTTGTTTATCATCCTCAACACACAGTTTATAGCTCAGCTAGTGAAATGGAGGCCATGAAACCCTATATTGAGACAGGGCAGGGCTATACTCCAGATCACAAATCCTACGTCAGTCAGGAAAGGATTGCTGGAACTGATTGGACGGTTATAGGAGTGTCTTCATTGGAGAAGTTAGACCAGGTTCGGAGTCAACTCATGTGGACCTTACTTGGGGCTAGTGTCACATCTCTTCTTGCCTGTCTCTGCTTGGTGTGGTTCAGTCTCAAGCGTTGGATTGCTCCCTTGAAGGATCTGAGAGAAACCATGCTGGAGATTGCTTCTGGTAATCAGAATCTTCGTGCCAAGGAAGCTGGTGCCTATGAATTGAGAGAAGTGACTCGCCAGTTCAATGCTATGTTAGATCAGATTGATCAGCTGATGACAGATATTCGCAAGCAGGAGGAAACGACCCGTCAGTACCAACTTCAAGCTTTATCAAGCCAGATTAATCCGCATTTCCTCTATAACACCTTGGACACCATCATCTGGATGGCTGAATTTCAGGATAGTCAGCGCGTGGTTCAGGTGACCAAGTCTTTGGCAACCTATTTCCGCTTGGCGCTCAATCAGGGTAAAGATTTGATTTGCCTGTCTGACGAAATCAATCATGTCCGTCAATACCTCTTTATCCAGAAACAACGTTATGGAGATAAGCTGGAATATGAGATTGATGAAAATCCTGCATTTGATAAGCTAGTCTTGCCTAAGCTGGTGTTGCAACCCCTTGTAGAAAACGCTCTTTACCATGGCATTAAGGAAAAAGAAGGTCAGGGACATATTAGAGTTTCTGTTCAGAAACAGGATAGAGGACTAGTCATCCGCATTGAGGATGATGGGGTTGGTTTCCAAGATGCTGGCGATAGTAGTCAGAGTCAGCTCAAACGTGGGGGAGTTGGTCTTCAAAATGTTGATCAACGGCTCAAACTTCACTTTGGAGAAGATTACCAAATGAAGATCGATTCTATTCCCTCCAAAGGTACGACAGTAGAAATATACATAAATAGAATAGAAACTAGCTAACTCCCAGTCAATTCTGGGAGTTTTATGCGTAATTGGGCAAGCTTTCTAGGTTGTCTATCTTGCTAAAACGTAGAAAAAACGATATGATAGATAATGACAAAAGAGGTATCAAGTATGAAGGAAAAAGATATTCAAAGAGAAACAAGCCAGATTGTAAAAGATGTATTAGAAAAGGCCAATTTGAAGCAAGGATCTATCTTTGTTTTGGGCCTTTCTTCTAGTGAAGTGATAGGTGGTCAGATTGGCAAGGAATCCAGCCAAGAAATTGGCGAAATCATTGTGAAGACCATCCTAGATATCCTAGAGGAAAAAGGAATTCATCTAGCTGTTCAAGGTTGTGAGCATGTCAATCGGGCCCTCGTCGTGGAACGTCAGTTGGCAGAGCAGTTTGGTCTGGAAATCGTCAGTGTCCTTCCTACCCTTCATGCAGGAGGTTCAGGTCAGTTGGCAGCCTTCAAGTTTATGCAAGATCCAGTTGAGGTTGAATTTATCAAGGCTCATGCTGGATTGGATATTGGAGACACTGCAATTGGTATGCATGTCAAGCATGTTCAGGTTCCGATTCGCCCTCTTTTGAGAGAAATTGGGCATGCCCATGTAACGGCGCTTGCTAGCCGTCCCAAATTAATTGGAGGTGCGCGTGCGCATTATCCACAAGATTCTATCAGAAAGTCGTAAGAATGAAAAAAACAAAACAACAACTAGAAAAAATTACCAAATATTCCATTCGTAAGCTAACTGTTGGGGTAGGTCCTGTAGCCATTGGGGCCTTCCTTTTTGGTGCCAGTACCCTTTCAGTGGATAAGGTTCAAGCCAATGAAGTCGGTGGTACTCATAGCGTTCATTACCGTTATTTGGCGGAGCAGGAATTGACCGAGTCTGAAAAAGCCTTGATTCATCATGAGGTTCCAACAGAATTTCAAGATGAAGATATTATTTATGTAGTTTATCGCAAGAAGTCGACTACCAGTCAACAACTTCCTTACACAGGAAGTAAGGAAGTCGCTCTAGCGGGTCTTGGCTTGGCAACAGCCTCGCTAGCGATTCTATTAGTTTCAAAGAAACACCGCAGTAAAGTACTTGGGGTTCTGTTAATTAGCTCTATTGGAATCAGCAATTTTGTACCTTTTACTGCCTTTGCATTTGAAAATAAAGAGTTACTTTCTTATAACCAAACTATTTCAGCCTCTACACATGAAGGCTTGGCTAAAGGAGTTATTCATATTGAAGGATATGAGTATGTTGGTTACTTTAAAGAATCAAAATCGACTATCAATACAAGCAGTAAAAAAGGCGAATCTTTAGTTCAAGAACCGCAAGCAGCGTATACAGGAAAGGTTGAGGCTAAAGGCACTCAAGAACCAGGTAAAGAGGGTGAGTCTTTAGTTCAAGAACCGCAAACAGCATATTCAGGCAAAATCGAGGCTAAAGGTACTCAAGAAACTGATAAAGAGGGTGAATCCTTAGTTCAAG
>NZ_RQZB01000014.1:0-47849 GCF_003859975.1 Streptococcus sp. OH4692_COT-348 | reverse complement strand
TAACAATGCCGAAATTCCATGTATGACGTTTAAACAATGTTTTAAATACTTTCATAACTTCCTCCTTTATCTTGATACAAATAGTTTAGCTGATTTCAGATATCTATGTTATGACTTTCTCTGAAATGTTAATTTCTTCTGCTGAAATGCTTAGAGTAGAAAATCTGCTTTCAGTTAAGAATTGCGTTAAAGTCTCTAATTGATTTGTTCGCATTCTATTTCAAGCTACTATAATTTCAGACAATAAGTCTATTTTATTTATATATAAACTTAAAAGCCCGATGTTTCCATCAGGCTTCCTTTTTATCCATGTACACGTTTCATATAGTCTTGGTAACTTTCGGTATCCATGAGTTTTTTAGCGTTCTTAACGCGATCTGCTGTTGGTGGTTTGACCCCTTCGAGCGAATAAGGAATTCCCAATTCACGCCACTTGAACTCACCCATGGTGTGATAAGGTAGAATTTCAAATTTATCAACATTTTTGAGGGTCTTGACGAACTTACCAAGTTCAATCAAGTCATCATCTCTATCTGTCAAACCTGGAACTAGCACGTGGCGAATCCAGACAGGTTTTCCAATATCTGATAGATACTGGGCACAGGCCAAAATATTTTTATTGGTTTGGCTAGTAACAATCTTGTGCTGTTCTTCGTTGATTTCCTTGATATCCAAGAGAACCAAGTCAGTAACAGCCATGAGTTTGTCAAACTTTTCAAGGTAACGTGGTTTATTACGGAAAGGCAGTGCACAGGTATCCAAGGTACAGTGGATTCCGTGTTCTTTGGCCTTGGTAAAGAGGGCAATCAAGAAATCAATCTGCAAGAGGGCTTCTCCTCCACTGACTGTAATACCACCCTTATTCCCCCAGAAACCGCGGTAGCGCAAGGCCTCTGTCAAGACATCATCTACCGTCCGTTCACGTGACTTATTGGACTCCATAGCCCAAGTATCTGGGTTATGGCAATACTGGCAACGCATGTGACAGCCCTGCAAAAAGACAATAAAGCGAATACCAGGTCCGTCTACCGAACCAAAGCTCTCCGTTGAATGCACCATTCCTGTCACTTGTCCATAATCAATTGTTTCTTCAGACATATCGTTACCTTCCTTGAAAACGTTTTATAGTTTTATTATATCACGACTTGAAGGAAAAACAAGATTTTTGTCTATTTTTTAGAAAGCAATCTGTTTTTCAATTTCATTTTCAATTACTTCTCAGATTCTTCTTCAAAATCAAAACCATACAAGGTTGCAAAATAGTCCTCAGGGCGCTCTGCACGGCGGATTTGACGGGCTTTGCCTTCTTCAGTATAAAGAATTTCCGCAGAACGAAGTTTAGCATTATACTGGTAGCCCATTGAAAAACCGTGGGCACCTGTATCATGAATGACCAGTAAATCACCGATTTCTGTATGAGGCAGTTTGCGATTTACTGCAAATTTATCATTGTTTTCACAGAGTGAACCAACCACATCTACCACTTCAGCTGGTCCATCTGGATGAGTCATGTTGCTAATATGATGGTAAGCTCCGTACATAGCTGGACGCATGAGGTTGACTGCTGATGCATCCACACCTAGATAGGTACGGTAGGTTTTCTTCTTATGAGTGACTCTTGTAACCAAAGCACCGTGAGGTGCCAACATAAAACGACCCAATTCGGTAAAAATCTTGACCTGACCAAGACCTGCTGTCGTAAGAACCTCTTCATACACCTTACGAACTCCCTCACCAATCAAGGCAATATCGTTTGGCTCCTGCTCAGGACGATAATTGACCCCAATACCGCCAGAAAGATTGATAAAGTCTAGCGAAATACCCAACTTTTCCTTGATTTCAACAGCCAATTCAAAAAGCTGACGAGCCAACTCTGGATAATAGAGATGGGTCACGGTATTGGACGCTAGGAAAGAGTGAATCCCAAAAGTCTTGGCTCCTTTTTCCTTCAAGATGGCAAAAGCTTCAAAGAGCTGGTCCTTGGTCATGCCAAACTTGGCTTCTCCAGGATTGTCCATGATGTCTGTCCCTAGCTCAAAAACACCTCCAGGATTGTAACGACATGAGATGATTTCTGGAATGCCTGCTGCATGCTCTAGATGTTTAATATCTTCAAAGGCATCCAAGTTAATGGTCGCACCCAATTCACGCGCATAGGCATATTCCTTGTCTGGCGTGTTGTTTGAAGAGAACATGATCTCAGAGCCTGGAAAATCCAGTTTATGGCTCATCAAAAGCTCCACATAACTAGAGCAGTCCACACCGCAACCTTCCTCTTGGAGAATTTTCAAAATAGCTGGAGTTGGAGTAGCCTTAACTGCAAAATATTCCTTAAAGCCCTTGTTCCACGAAAAGGCTTGGTTGACGGCCCTTGCCTTCTCACGAATCCCCTTCTCATCATACAAGTGAAAGGGAGTCGGGAACTCAGCAACAATCTTTTCTAAGTCTTCTTTATTAATAAATGGTGTTTTCATAAGTTTCCTTCTATTCTATTTGCAAAGAAAGGCTGGGACAATCGTTCCAACCTTTAGTTCTATCTCTTATTTATCTCCGTCAAAGATATTACCAACTTCAACATCAATGGCTTGGTTCTTGACATCAATATTGGTTACCTTCAAGAGTGACTTGTAGTCAAACTGCTTTTCACGTTCTTCTTGGGCATTGTCCGCAAAGACCGCTACACCAGCCAATTCTGAATCAAACTCACGCAAGAGACTAATCATCCCATTGACAGTTCCTCCGCCTTTCAAGAAGTCATCCACAATCAAGACACGGCTGCCTGCCTTGAGACTACGTTTTGAAAGGAACATTTTCTCAATGCGGTCACCACTTGAACCTGAAACATAGTTGACGCTAACCGTTGAACCTTCGGTAATTTTCAAGTCACGGCGCACAATGACAAAGGGAACATTGAGTACATTAGCAACTGCATTTGCAAGTGGAACACCCTTGGTCGCTACTGTCATAACCGCGTCAATTTTTTGGTCCATAAAGCTCTTGGCAATAATACGACCAATATTTTTCAAGATAGCTGGTGTGCTAAGCAGATCAGACAGGTAGATGTAACCACCTGGCAAGATACGGTCACTTTCTGACAACTTAGCACGCAAATCCTCAACCATTTCCTTGGCATCATGACTTGAGATTGATGGTGTGAAGATGACACCTCCACCAGCCCCAGTCACAGTCTGAATATGACCGATTTCAATTTCCTCAAAGGCGCGTTTGATAATGACGATATCTTCTGAGATGGATGATTTAGCGGATTCGTACTTTTCAGCAAAAGTATTGAGACTAGTTAGTTTATAAGGATTATTAATCAAATAGTTGGAAATGACAACCATCCGATCACTTCTTCTTAATTTCATTTCTATTTCCCACTTCATTTAATTTTGATATTTTATCTATTATACCATATTCACATAAAAAAACGAACATTCTTATCCTAAAAAATGCTCATTTTTCTTAAATTATTAATCTAAATCTGGTTTATAGAAGGAACGATTGTCCATAGCGAAAATTTTATTGGTCATCTCTCCTTTATCCACCAAAGCCAGAGCTGTTGACATCATCATCATGCTTGCATCCAGATTGTCAATCATATGGATAATCTCTGCTTCCATAATACGTGGACGGACTGGACTTCCATACTCAAGTAAGCCGTGGTGACTGAGGATAACGTGACGAAGCAAAACGACTTCTTCCTTGGTATCATCGATGCCGAGTTCCATCACTGTCTTGGTAATTTCACTATCAATCAGAGCGATATGTCCAAGAAGATTGCCTCGCACTGTATACTCAGTCTGGTCTGGCCCCGTCAACTCAATGACCTTAGCCAAGTCATGCAGCATAATCCCTGCATAGAGCAGGTTCTTATTGAGCTGAGGATAGACCTCGCTAATAGCATCTGCCAAACGCACCATGGTCGCCGTATGATAAGCCAAACCCGTTTCAAAGGCATGGTGGTTGGTCTTGGCAGCTGGATAAGAGTAGAATTCCTTATCATACTTGGTGTAGAGCTTTCGGACAATCCGTTGCCAAACAGGATTTTCAATTTTGAAAATCATTTGCGACATATAGTCACGGATTTCCTTGACATCAACTGGCGACTTGACCTTGAAATCAGCTGGATCATTGGGTTCGCCAGGTTGAGGCAGGCGGAGAGTAATTTGATTGACTTGAGGGGTGTTGTTATAAACTTCTCGGCGCCCTTTCATGTGGACAACCTTACCTGCGGTAAAGGCCTCAATGTTATGAAGTTGGGCATCCCAGAGCTTCCCATCAATCTCGCCACTATCATCTTGGAAGGTAAAGGCTAGGTAGTTTTTCCCAGCTCGAGTTTGCCTCAGGTCAGCTGATTTGATTAGGTAAAATCCTTCAAACAGCTCATCTTTTTTCATGTGACTAATCTTCATATTCTTCCTCATCTTCTTGGAAATGGAGTAGATCAAGCGCAGGCTCACCTTCCGATAACTCAATGTGACGGAGAGTTCGCTCGATAGCTGTGGTGCGACGGTTTAATAATTCATCAATATTGCCAGAGGCATGTTGAAGATGCTTTTGTGCCTTGACCAGAATACCACCAAACTTGCTAAACTCAGTCTTGACGCTAGCAAGAGTCTTGCTGATATGGTCGGCACTTTTTTGGATATTGAGAGTCTTGAAGCCAACTGATAGGGAATTAAGGAGGGCTGATAGGGTACTTGGACCTGCGACAATAATCTGCTCCTCCCGTCTCAAATCATCAAAGAAGACAGGATTGCGGACGATTTCTGAGTAGAGACCTTCTGTCGGAACAAACAAAACTCCAAAATTGGTCGTCCGAGGTGGTGCTATGTACTTGTTCTTGATATCCTTGGCAAAGCGCTTGACGCTTGCTAAAAGCGATTTACGACAGCGTTCGATCTCGTCCTTGTCACCCGCTTCATAGGCTTCTTCTAAGCGGTAATAATCTGCCAGTGGAAACTTGGAGTCAATCGGTAAGTAGACATATTCCTGGTCACCCTGTCCAGGCAACTTAATGGCATACTCCACTCGTTCACTGGAGTTTTCAACCGTTGCATATTCTCGTTCGTACTGGGCAGGGGTCATAATGTCCTCGATGATTTGCCCCAATTGCAATTCACCCAGAATTCCTCGCGTCTTAGTTCCAGAGAGAACCTTGTTGAGAGCTCCGACATCGCGAGCAACTGTCTGCATCTCTCCCAGACCACGATTGACAGACTCCAATTGCTTGGAAACTGTCTCAAAGGAAGCCTGCAAGCGTGTCTGTAAGGTCTTTTCTAGTTTTTCCTCGACTGTTTGGCGCATTTGTTCCAAACGTTGCTCATTTGATTCCTGCAAGGCTTGAAGACGTTGGTCGGTCTTGTCTCTAGTTTTCAAAAGATTATCTGTCATTTCTTGACGGACCTGAGTCAGACCTTGGTGCAATTCCATTCGCACTTCTTGCAAACGGTCACTGACAGCTACTTCCAAGTCTTTTTGATTCAGCTGGCTGGCTTGTCTGGCTTGTTCAAAGCGGTAATCCAACTGGTCTGACAAGTGATCTGCCTGATCCTCCAAGCTCTTACTGAGATGTTTTTCCTGCTTATCCTGCCTCTGCCAAATCAGAAAGAGTCCAGCTAGGTTGGCAATTAATAATAGAACAAGTAAACTTTCCATCTTACCTCCTGTCCTTGCTATGCAGTACAACCACATAGCCATCTGGGCAAGTCACTGACACTTCCCTATCTATATATTCGTTAGAAGCGTACACTTTTTTAAAGAAAAAATTGTCCTCTGTCAACTCATACTTAGCTCCGAGAATGGTCAGCTGGCTATCCCGAACTGGCATAAAGGCTAGATAGTCGTAGTCTGAACGAGGTTCTAGCTGACTGGTCCCTTCTGGACAATAAGTAATCAAGTTTTGTCCATCCTCAATCGCTATCTGGCGCATATAGGGCACCAACTTGGGATTACTAGGCAGAAAGACATTAGCCAACATATGGTCAATACGACCACCCAAAGCACCGAAAATAGTGACTTGAGCCTGAGGATTTTGTTCAAAGATGGTTAAGAGAGCCAATTCCAAATCAGTATCATCTTTTTCTGGTCGGGCTTGAACAAAATGCTGGGCACGTTTTTGAATCACCTGTCGCTCTTCTTCGGTCACAGAATCAAAATCTCCAACTGCTAGAGCAAGAGGCAAATCTTCTTCCAAGACCCAGAGCGAGCCTCTATCCACACCAACAAAAGCATCAAAATCTGTCCGATAATGACCGCGGTCTCCGCCTGCAAAAACGGCAACCCTAGTCCAGTTGTTTTCTGAGAGTTTGTACTCGCTCATTGACATCTCCCTTAAAGACATAGGAACCTGCTACAAAAACGGTCGCACCAGCTTCTTTGGCTTGAGCAATCGTTTTATCATCAATCCCACCATCCACTTCAATCTCAAAGTTCAAACCTTTTTCATCACGAAGGGCAACCAGCTCACGAACCTTATCCATGGTTTCTGGCAGAAAGGCTTGACCACCAAATCCAGGGTTAACTGTCATGACTAGGACTTGGTCAACTAGATGAAGGACGTGCTTGATAGCTTCAACAGGCGTACCAGGATTGATAACAACAGATGGCTTGACACCGAGTGAACGAATTTTTTGGAGGGCACCATGAATATGAGGCGTTGCTTCTACATGGATGCTGATGATATCTGCTCCCGCACGCGCAAAGTCTTCCAGATGATGCTCTGGATTAGCTACCATCAAATGGCAGTCAAAGACCATCTTGCTATGGGGACGAAGAGATTCGACCACACCCGCACCAAAACTGATTTGTGGCACAAAATGACCATCCATGATATCGATATGGGCATATTCTGCACCAGTTGCTTCTAGACGTTTGATTTCACGTTCAAAGTTGGCATAATCTGCTGCCAGAATTGACGGAGCAATCTTGTATTGAGACATAGGTTTCTCCTTATTTTGGAATTTTTTTGCTGACTTTTTTGTAGGTTTCTCTACGATTTTCAATTTCGCTAAGGAATTGCAGGTAGTTGTCAAAACGGAAGGACGCAATGACTCCCTCCTCGACTGCTGGCTTCACTGCACAGGACGGCTCGTGGGTATGGGTACAAGTACGGAATTTGCAGTCTCGACTGACACTATCAATCTCTGGAAAGGCCTGATTAAGTTCTTCAGCCGTTGACACTTCATAATCCAGTGATGAAAAACCTGGTGTGTCCGCGATTTTACCCCCATTAAGGTTGTAAAAACTAACAGCTCGAGTGGTATGACGACCACGACCCAGACTGTCTGAAATTTCTCCTGTTTCAAGATTAAGGTCTGGTGCGATTTTATTGAGAAGAGTTGACTTCCCAACACCTGTCTGCCCCATAAAGACCGTAACCTTTCCTGTTAACAAAGGCAGGAGTTCCTCTTTACTGGTCACAAAGTCATAGCCGATGTCACCATAAGTCTGTTCATAAAAATCCAATTCTCCTCTATCTTCCAACAAATCCATCTTGGAAATATAGACAATGGGATGGATGCCCTTGTGTTCCAAAAGAACCAAGAAGCGATCCAGCAAATTGCTGTTGAAGTCCGGTTCCTTGACAGACATGATCACTACAGCTTGGTCAATATTGACAATAGGCGGACGGACCAGACTATTTTTCCGTTCGTGAATCTTGAGGATATAGCCCTCTGAATTTTCCTCGGCAGAAAAGTCGACCAAATCCCCAACGTAGGGAGTATGGCCTTTTTTACGGAAATTCCCACGCGCGCGTGTTTGATAAACCTTGCCCTCACTCTCTACATAGTAGAATCCAGCCAAGGCTTTAATGATTTGTCCCTGCATCTTAGAGTCCTTGCCCTTTAAGTGCGTCTGCTAGGCTAGCAAACTCTACCAAGCTGAGAGCTTCCCCACGCACACTTGGTGACAAACCTGCTTGGTCCAAGGCCTTGGTCAGCTTGTCCTTGACCTCTTCAGTCTTGCCAAAGTAACCTGTCAAGTTATTCCACAAGGTCTTGCGGCGATGGGTAAAACTAGCCTTGGAAACCTTAAAGAAGAAGTTCTCATCTTCTACTGCTACGGCTGGTTCTGGACGACGTACCATTTTCAAAATAGCAGAGTCCACGTTTGGCGCTGGCACAAATACCGTACGAGGTACGATGAAGGCAACCTTGGCAGTCATGTAGTACTGAACCGCAATCGACAAGCTACCATAAGCCTTGGTATTCGGTTGAGCGGAAATGCGGTCCGCCACTTCCTTTTGCATCATGACCACAAACTCACTAAAAGGAATCCCACTTTCAATCAAGTGCATGAGAATGGGCGTCGTGATGTAGTAAGGCAAATTAGCCACTACCTTGATGGGCAGGTCAGGATTTTTAAAATTCTGGATATGTTGCGCCAAATCAACCTTGAGAATGTCCTCGTTAACCACGGTCACATTGTCAAAATCACGCAAGGTATCTGCCAAAATCGGTACCAAACGGTGGTCGATTTCAAAGGCCATAACCTGAGCTGCACGCTCAGCCAAAAACTCCGTCAAGGCACCAATACCTGGCCCAATTTCGATAACATTAACCTGGTCATCAATTTCAGCTGTATCCACGATTTTTTGAAGGATATTGGTATCCGTCAAGAAATTTTGCCCAAAGGATTTTTTAAAGGTAAAACCGTGACGCTCCAGCACTGCCTTGGTCACGCTATAATCTGCAATTCTCATCTATTCTCTTTTCTATTATCTGTTACTACTATTGTAACACATTCCCCTTACATTTTGTGTCTGCTTAGCTATCCTCATAAGATTTCATAGCTTCTTCCACTTCTGCCAAGGTGACCCCAAACAACTCTAAGCGCTTGAGGAGTTGCTTGCCGTTAGAATAGCCAATTCGGAGAGCCTCTCCTAGATATTCTCGTCGCTTACGGCTATCTGCCCCTGCTAGAAAACCAAGGCGAATCAAGTCGCTACGACTGATATCAAACTGACTCTCATGTTCAAATTGTTCTGTTACCTGAGCTAGAGCCGTTTTCAGGTCTTCATAACTGGCATGCTCAATTCCCAGAGAACACCCCTTGGTTTTGGACTTAGGAACAGCTTCTTCTCGTTTGAGGAAGGCATGCTGAACCGTTGGAATGGCCGTCATAATCATGCGCCGAATCCGCTCCCCATTAAAATCTGGGTCTGTAAAGACAATGACCCCATGACGTTGGTGCAGACGCTGAATCCGCTCTATATCCTGGTCATTGATGGCAGAACCTCGAGTCTCATAGGTCTCTACATTGAAATAGCGTTTGAGATTGGCCGTATCATCACGCCCTTCAACCACGATGACTTGGGAAATTTTCTCTCTCATTACTTGCTGTCCAATCCAAAAATTCGCTCTGCATTTGCAGTTGTTACCGTCGCTAGCTCTTCTGCCGTCATCCCACGCAAGTCAGCTATAAAGTCCACTACATAGCGAGTATAGGCTGTTTTATTTTCACGACCACGCTTGGGTACAGGTGCTAAGTAGGGCGCATCTGTTTCCACCAAAATCTTGTCCAAAGGTAACTCTTTAGCTGCTTCTTGGATGTCAGTTGCCTTCTTGAAAGTCACCACTCCTGAGAAGGAAATGATCATACCAAGCTCCACAAACTTCTCTGCCCACTCAAGCGTCCCTGAAAATGAATGCATGATACCACCTCGGGGACCAACTCCCTCGCTCTTAATAATCTCATAGGTATCTTCCAGCGCATCACGGGTATGGACAACAAAAGGCAAATCCAAGTCCTTAGATAGCTGAATCTGACGACGAAAAACCTGCTCCTGTACTTCTTTTGGCGCTGTCATCCAATGGTAGTCTAAACCAATTTCACCTAAAGCAACAACCTTGGGATGCTTGAGCTTGTCAAGCAAGTAGGCTTCAATCTCCTCTGTATACGTCCCAGCTTCTGTCGGATGCCAACCAATAGTCGCGTAAAGTTGGTCATACTCATCTACCAACTCCAAGGCACGCTCTATCGTCGGTTGATCAAAACCAACAATATTCATCTGTGTCACACCCATCTCAGCAGCCAAGGCAATTTCTTCTGCCTCACGACCTGCAAATTCTTCTACATTCAAGTGTGTATGTGTATCAAAAATCATCTCTTCTAACCTCGTTTTCTATCTACTATTATAGCAAAAAAACTGACCTCTCTCCTCATCTGAAAAAAATATTCTAAAACCCATCATCATCTCTTGACGCTCTTTTTCCAAAGCAGTATAATAACACTTATTGAATTTTTCAACAAAGGAAATAACTATGTTTACAAAATTAAAACAGACCTTTATCGGTCGTCCTCTTAAGTCCTTAACCGAAGGCGAAGGGGGACTACTGGGAAAAATGCAGGCACTAGCCATGTTGTCAAGCGACGCTTTGTCCTCCATCGCCTATGGACCTGAGCAAGTAGTCCTGGTCTTGGCTAGTCTCTCTCCTCTAGCTATATGGTGGAGCCTTCCTATCGGCCTCTTTGTCCTCCTGCTCTTAGCTAGTCTGACCGTTTCCTACCGTCAAATCATCCATGCCTACCCTCAAGGGGGAGGGGCCTATATGGTTACTCGAGAAAATCTATCTCCCCAACTTGGTTTGATCGCTGGAGGTAGTCTTCTGGTTGACTATATGTTGACCGTAGCGGTATCCGTTGCATCTGGAGCTGACGCTATCACAGCAGCTCTTCCTGCTCTTCACCCCTACAACCTCCACATCTCCATTTTTCTGGTTTGCTTGCTCATGCTCTTGAACTTACGGGGCTTAAAAGAATCTGCCAGTTCACTGATGATTCCTGTCTATCTCTTTATCATCAGTACTGTCTTTCTATTACTCTATGGAATCTTTCAACTAGTGACAGGTACTCTCAGCTATCAGGCTACTTCACCTATTGGGCATGCTGTTCCGAGCCTGTCTATCGTTCTCATTCTAAGAGCTTTTACCAGCGGCTCTGCCTCTCTGACAGGGGTTGAAGCTATTTCAAATGCCGTTCCCTTTTTCAAAGTTCCCAAAGAAAAGAATGCCGCTCAAACCTTGACCATTATGTCACTGATTTTAGGTTTTCTTTTTGCTGGTATCACCTTCCTAAACTACTGGATGGGGATTATGCCTCAACACGGAGAAACTATTCTTTCACAGATGGCTCAAGGCATCCTCGGCACTTCCTTCTTAGGCCACCTTGGCTATTATATCTTCCAATTCTCCACAGCCTTGATTTTGGCCGTAGCAGCAAATACTGGCTTTTCAGCCTTTCCTATGCTGGCTTACAATATGGCTAAAAACAAATACATGCCCCATCTCTTTATGGAAAAAGGAGACCGCCTAGGCTACTCCAATGGAATTTTAACTCTGGCTTTTGGGGCTATGATTCTTCTTCTCATTTTTAATGGCAATACAGAACGCTTGATTCCTCTTTATACTATCGGGGTCTTCGTTCCCTTCGCCCTATCTCAGA
This sequence comes from Streptococcus sp. OH4692_COT-348, assembly GCF_003859975.1. Lineage (GTDB taxonomy): Bacteria > Bacillota > Bacilli > Lactobacillales > Streptococcaceae > Streptococcus. The sequence goes on along the minus strand of NZ_RQZB01000014.1, from coordinate 36,401 downwards.
CTGGGATGATTCGTCATTGGAAAAAGGAAAAAGGAGCAAACTTCTTAAAACTTGCTCTTGCTAATATCCTTGGGGCAATCATTTGCTACGCGATTGTACTAATCTTGCTCTTTTTCCGTCTCAGTGATATCTGGCCCTTCTTCCCGATTATTCTCGTTCTCACCCTACTCTTCTTGGCAATTCACAGTCATTACCAAAAAGTAGCCCAACAACTGCGACTCTATGAAGGAATCGAAAAACGTACTTACGACGGCAATCTGGTTCTGGTCCTAGTAGGAAATGTCACCCGAGTCAGCGTCGGAGCCATTAACTACGCTCAAAGTATCGGTGACGAAGTCCTAGCCATGCATATTTCTACCAAGGAAACAGCAGAAAAAGATCAAGAAATTCTCCAAGAATTTGCCGATTACTTCCCAACCATTACTCTGAAAAATATCAAGACTAGCTATCGCGACATCATCACCCCTACTGTCAAGTATGTCAAACGGATTTCCGAGGAAGCACAGAAAAAGAACTATACAGTCACTGTCCTCGTTCCCCAGTTTATCCCTAATAAACCTTGGCAGAATATCCTGCACAATCAGATGAGTCTCAAACTCAAATACGCCCTTCGTTGGCACCAAGATGTCGTTGTCGCTAGCTATTCTTATCACTTAAAAGAATAAAGAAAAGGCCCTACCAGAACCAAGAAGCATCTGGTAAGGCCTTTTTCTAAATCCAGTCACTATGCTTATACTCAATGAAAATCAAAGAGCAAACTAGGAAGCTAGCCGCAGGCTGTACTTGAGTACGGCAAGGCAACGCTGACGTGGTTTGAAGAGATTTTCATTGAGTATTAACTGAAAAGAATGACTAGGAATATTATTGAATGTGGTTAGCTAAATCTTCCTGAGCTTTTTTATTTGACTCAGCTTTTTCTTTCAGCCATTTTTCATAGAGTTCTTGGTATTGTTTAGCAGTTACTGGCTCTTTTTGCAATTCAACATATTTGTAGTTGTCCGCATTTCCCTTATGACCAACAAATGAGAATGGACCTGTAAACGGTACAGTCTTACGGAAGAGTGGATTGGCTCCGCCACTTTGAACTGGTAGGAAGAGGGCGCTATCTGTCAACCAAGCTTGGGCGTCAGCATATTTTTCATAGCGAGCCTGAGTATCTGTGATTTCAGCGTCTGCCTGATCCAAGAGTTTCTTGTAGTCAACAAGACCAATCTTATCCTTAACTTCCTTGTCTTTTCCTTCAGACAAGCCCATGTTTTTCAACTGAGAACCTGTCTCTGGGTCAAGGATAGCTAGGTAAGTCTTAGGATCTGAGTAGTCTCCACCCCATCCTGAGACGTCAATATCGTAGTCTTTTTGTTCTGCTGTATCTGCAAAGTAGGTTGCCTGGTCTTTTTCATCTGGAGAAAGTTGGATAACATCGATGATAACATTATCCTTACCAAGAGTGGCTTCTACTGTTTGCTTGAGAGAGCCAGCCTGTTGCACATCTAACTTAGCAGTCTGGTCAACTGGCATATCCAAATGAATTGGGAAGGTTACTCCCTGAGCTTGCAGACTTTCTTTGGCCTTAGCAAACTTCTCTTTTGCCTTGTCAGGATTCAAGAAGGCTTGCTTACCATCGTTTAGGTTGATATTTGCCCAATCTTTACCGTAGTTGACAATTTTTTCATTGACAATATCACCGAAGTTCTTATCGCCAACTTGGACAAAGTTACTTGGTGTAATCGTGTTACGCAAAATACGGTCTGCTCCATCTTCACCATTTGTCTGCGCCGCATAGGCATGACGGTCAAAGGCAAAATTGATAGCCTGACGGAAATCTTTATTTTGCATAGCTGCGCGTGAATCTGTCTTTTCCTTATCAGACTGTTTCATAGTCTGCTTGTAACTTTGACGATTCACGTTGAAAAGATAATAGAAAGTAACTGAGTTTTGCGGTGTATAGGTAATCTTGTCCTCATTTCCCTTCTTGAGTTCAGCAAAGACTGAACTTGTTGGGAAGATACGGCCATCAGTATAGTTACCATCCAAGAAACCTCTAGCAATGCTGTCTTGGTCAGAACCGTCAAAGAAAGAGAGCTTCACTTTCTCAATTTTGACATTGTCCTTATCCCAATAGTTAGGATTTTTATCAAATTCAATCAAAGATTTTGATGTGAAGGACTTAAACAAGTAAGGACCATTTGACAAGATACTTGATGGCGTCACACTTCCAAAGTCATCTCCCTTAGACTTCAAGAAGGCTTCGTTTACAGGACTAAGGATACTTGCTGTTGTTTTAGAGTTCCAATAAGTCTCAGGTTGATTGAGGGTGTATTGTAGCGTGTAATCATCCACTGCCTTAACACCAACAGTTCCAAAATCAGATGATTTCCCTTCAACATAGTCTGCTAGCCCTTTGATAGAGTCTTGTACCAAGTACAAGTTTTCAGCCTTTTTATCAGCCGCATACTTTAGACCAGTCACAAAGTCATGAGCTGTTACATCCGCATACTCTTCTCCTTCAGAAGTGTACCATTTTGCCCCCTGACGGATCTTATAAGTGTAGGTCAAACCATCTTTTGACACAGTCCATGACTCAGCCATAGACGGGATAAGATTGCCGTACTGGTCATTTTCCAACAAACCATCAATCAAGTTGGTTGTGATACTAGATGTAGAGTCTCGGGTAGAAGTAATATAATCCAAGGTATCTGGGTTATTGACAAAGATATAAGAGTAAGTCTTGTCTGCATTACTTGATTGAGATGACCCACACGCTGCTAAAGCTAGACCTGCTGTCAAAGCCATAGCTCCAAAAAGCATAACTTTTGATTTCTTCATGATTATTCTCCATTTTTACAGTATGTGAAATATTATACACTATTCAAGCAAAAATATAAAGCTTTTTGTACTTTTTTACAAAAATAAAAATCAGTAGACTCGAGTTCCTACTGATTTTTGATATGGTTCGTTTGGATTATGCAGCCAAAACTTTGCGTCCTTTACGACGACGAGCTGCCAATACGCGACGACCGTTTTTAGTTGACATACGGTTACGGAATCCGTGTTTGCGCGCACGACGAAGTTTACTTGGTTGATAAGTACGTTTCACGATGAATACCTCCTCATAGATTTTGTATTCGTTTAGCCGGCTATAAAGTGATCAGTTACTAAACATACTTTACTATTCTATCTGATTCTTTTACTTTTGTCAATAGCTCAAGGCAAATGTTTCCAGCTTTTTCGAATGTAAGCCCTATCTACGATACTGTTTCAAGAAACGAGTCATCTTTTCTTGGATTTGGGCTAGTTCATCAACACGAGGAAGGTAAACGATACGGAAGTGGTCTGGTTCCTGCCAGTTGAAGCCTCGACCATGAACCAATAGAACCTTTTCCTGCTTCAAGAAATTAAGGACAAACTGCTCATCATCATCAATACGGTACATATTACGGTCGATTTTAGGGAAGATATAGAGCCCCGCCTTGGGTTTAACCGCAGAGAGACCTGGGATATCTTGAATGGCATTATAAATGAAATTTCTTTGCTCGTAAATTCGTCCACCAGGAAGGAGCAATTCATCGACTGATTGGTGGCCACCCAAAGAAGTTTGTACGACTTGTTGGGCCAAAACGTTAGAGCAAAGGCGCATATTGGACAGCATATTGAGCCCTTCGATATAGCCCTTGACATGGTGCTTAGGGCCAGACAAGACCATCCAACCCACACGGAAACCAGCAATACGGTGAGATTTTGATAGACCATTCATGCTGACACAGAAAACATCTGGTGCCAAGCTCGCCACAGGCGTATGCACATGTCCATCCATAACCATGCGGTCGTAAATTTCATCCGCAAAGATAATCAAATCGTTTTGACGGGCAATCTCAATAATCTCCAGCAAGAGTTCTTTAGGATAAAGGGCTCCAGTTGGGTTGTTTGGATTGATAAGGACGATTGCCTTGGTATTGGAAGTGATTTTTGACTTGATATCGTCAATATCTGGGTACCATTCTGCAGCTTCATCACAGATATAGTGAACGGCATTTCCTCCAGCTAGACTGACAGCCGCTGTCCAGAGAGGATAGTCTGGCATTGGGACTAAGACCTCATCCCCATTGTCCAAAAGCCCCTGCATGGACATGACAATCAACTCACTGACACCATTTCCAAGGTAGATATCATCAATATCTACGTTTGGAAATTTTTTCAATTGGCAATACTGCATGATAGCCTTACGGGCTGAGAAAATCCCTTTGGAGTCAGAATAACCTTCACTATCACGCGCATTCATAATCAAGTCATGAATGACCTCGTCTGGCGCTGTAAAGCCAAATTCTGCTGGATTTCCTGTATTCAGACGTAAAATCTTTTCTCCGTTTGCTCGCATTCGCATGGCTTCTTCCAAAACAGGACCACGGATATCATAAGCAACATGCTCTAACTTACTAGACTTGTTATATTCTTTCATCTTGTTTCCTCAATTCTTCAGGATAGTAACATTATACCACTAGAAAGAGAATGCGACAAGTTTGCTGAAATGTGTTACTAGATTCGTATAGAAGAAAAACCTCACTAAAAGCGAGGTCAAGACAGGGGAAATAGCAGGAATTTTGCCAAAGACAGATCACATACCAAAAGATAAACCTAGAAAAAGCAAGCCTAAAAAGGAGTCATAAAGAAGATTGAACATGAGGAAAAGCCCCCATATCGTCAAGTAATTCCAATGCCCACTTCGTTTAGCAACTAGGAATAAGAACAGATGGTAGAGTATATGAAAGACTAAAAAGCCGATAAAACCTGAATAAAGAAGGGGAATCAGTCTCTCTAATTGCCAGATCATGACAACTTCTACCAAGACTGAAACTAGGATGATTCCATAATAAAGGAAATTTGATTTTTGAAAAGAGTTTTTCATCATTCTCCCTCCCTTCACTTGTTTCCTGTTATCCTTTCTTTTATTTTATCATATATTTATATAGATTTTAAGCGCTAACATTCTTTTAAAAAATATCTTTTTTGCTTTACTTCTATAGTGAAAAGGTTTACAATTATAGTAAGAAAATTTCAGGAGGTTTCATTATGGCACAACGTTACCAAAATATCATGGTCGCAATCGATGGTTCTAAAGAAGCGGACTTGGCTTTTGTCAAGGGAGTTCATTCTGCTCTACGAAACGACGCTAAACTCACCATCGCACATGTCATTGACACACGCGCACTCCAAAGCGTATCCACCTTTGATGCTGAAGTTTACGAAGAACTCCAAGTCGACGCTGAAAGTCTGATGAAAGAGTACGAAAAACGTGCTAAAGATGCTGGTGTAGCAGATGTTCATATCGTCATTGAAATGGGAAATCCAAAGACCCTACTGGCACGTACTATTCCAGATGCTGAGGAAGTGGACCTCATCCTCGTTGGTGCAACTGGTCTCAACGCCTTTGAACGCCTCTTGGTCGGTTCTTCATCTGAATACATTCTCCGCCATGCTAAGGTTGATTTGCTGGTTGTGAGAGAACAAGAAAAAACCTTATAGTCACAAAGAAAAAGGAGCCCAGAGCTCCTTTTTCTTTACTTTTTGTTTACTGTTTATTTCTCTCTTTATGACGTTCATAAGCCTTGAGCTGGCGCTGCAGTTCCTTTTTAATAGCAGGTTCTGGAGCATATTTTTCTTCCCAATCATCTGGTTTTAAGATTTTGTGGGTCACTGGATCAAAATGAGCCTTGCCATCTGGGAAAATTTTCCCCATATTGGCCTGATGGACAATGTCAAAAATACGTTCTGGGTCCACCCCCATCAAGACAAAACTACCGTAGGTGAAGTAAAGCGTATCAATCAAGGCATCCACCTGCCCTATCAAATCTTGCTGAGCAGGCGTCTTCTTAGCTACTTTATCTGCTGCCTTATCAAGGGCTTGATGAAGTTGCGATAGAGCTTGACCAAAATCCTCTTCAGAAGGGCTGGCAGCTCGAACAAACTCCACCAATTCTTCTATTTTAAAGCCAGCCCTGTGGGTTGCACCTTCTAAATCCCAAGCTCGAGGTTCTTCTTGGGTCCGTTCATCCATCATGTGGTGGAAGGTCTTGACCTTATTGAAATGATAGTCACGGCTGACAAAGACTTTTTCTGAGGCCAGAACACCAAAATGTTCCAGAGCCTTGTGGATTCCGTCTTGCTGATTGCTAGTGGTAATGTGCTTGGCAACTTCCTTGACACTGCTACTACCATTTCCCATAGCGACCGACATACCGACACCCGCCAGCATTTCTAGGTCGTTATCTGAGTCACCAAAGGCCATGACTTGGTTGAGATCAAAACCATATTCTTTCCCGACTCGGCGTATGCCTTCCAATTTAGAGTTTCCTTGATTGATGACATCTGCTGCAAAAGGATTGCTACGTGTCAATTTCAAGTCTTCAAAATCAGCTGCCGCCTTCTCAGATTCTTCTGGCGTCATCAACATCAAAACTTGGTAGATAGGCTGATTCATCAGATGAAGCAGGTCTTCTTCCTTTTGGGGAACAACCTTGCTGACCATACAATTAAAGGAATGACTCACCGTACGAGTTAAAACGGAGGGAACGAAGCGACTGATTCGTTGGGAAAAAGAACCCAAACCAAAGGACATGATTTTAGAACCCAACATGGCATCCTTGGTCCCTAGGGCAATCTCCTTGCCCTCTTTTTTAGCATAAGTAATTAGATGGCGCAAATGTAACTTGGAAATTGGGCTCGTGAACAAGACTCTATCTTTAGTAAAGATATACTGGCCATTGTAGGTTACCGCAAAATCCAGATCCAAATCGTCCATCAATTCCTTAACAAAAAAAGGTCCTCGACCTGTCGCTACGCCGACAAGCACCCCTTGTTCTTTGACAATTTTAATCGCGTCCTTAGTGGATTTCAAAACACTCTTGCGATCGTTGACCAAGGTTCCATCGATATCAAAAAAAACAGCTTTGACTTCCATCCTATCCCAATCTCCCCTTTTGTGATACAATGATTATACCACATTTCAGAAAGAGTGAGTAAATCATGCCTAAGAAAATCCTTGTTTTACATACGGGTGGAACTATTTCCATGCAGGCCGATGCTTCTGGCGCTGTTGTGACGAGTTCGGATAATCCCATGAACCATGTATCCAATCCCCTCGAAGGAATCCAAGTCCACTCCTTGGACTTTTTTAACCTGCCAAGCCCCCATATCAAACCCAAACATATGCTGGCCCTCTACCAGAAAATTAAAGAGGAAGCTGCTAACTATGATGGAGTGGTAATCACACACGGGACCGATACTCTAGAGGAAACAGCCTATTTCCTTGATACCATGGAAGTTCCCCATATGCCTATCGTTCTAACAGGTGCCATGCGCAGCTCTAACGAACTCGGTAGTGACGGTGTTTATAATTATCTGAGTGCTTTAAGGGTGGCTAGCGATGACAGGGCTGCTGATAAAGGAGTTTTGGTTGTTATGAACGATGAAATCCACGCTGCCAAGTATGTTACCAAAACACATACGACCAACGTCGGTACCTTCCAGACTCCTACCCACGGTCCCCTTGGTCTGATTATGAAGCAGGAAATCCTCTACTTCAAAACAGCTGAGCCCCGTGTCCGCTTTGACCTTGATCACATACAAGGCTTAGTCCCTATCATCTCTGCTTATGCTGGTATGACAGATGAGCTAATTGATATGCTGGATTTGGAACAATTGGACGGTTTGATTATCCAAGCCTTCGGAGCTGGTAATATTCCCAAAGAAACGGCTCAAAAGTTAAAAAACCTTCTGCAAAAAGGAATCCCAGTCGCCCTGGTTTCACGATGCTTTAACGGTATAGCGGAGCCTGTTTATGCCTACCAAGGTGGGGGCGTGCAGTTGCAAAAATCTGGTGTCTTCTTTGTCAAAGAACTTAACGCCCAAAAAGCCCGCTTGAAACTCCTCATCGCTCTCAATGCCGGACTAACAGGACAGGCTTTGAAGGACTATATGGAAGGCTAAGTCTCTTCTCCAGAAAGCAAAATCAGGAAATCTTCACGATTCCCTGATTTTTTCTATTTACGTTTTCGTGTTGAACGACGTTCTGTCAAACCATGAGGTAAGAGAACTTCACGTTCTTCCAACTCTTCCTTGTGCATAATCTTAGTCAACATACGCATGCTAATAGCACCAAGGTCATAAAGAGGTTGGGCAATAGTTGTCAAGTTTGGACGGGTAAAGCGTGAGACTTGCGAATCATCACTAGTAATAATTTCAAATTCTTCTGGTACTGACACACCCTTATCAGCAAGGCCGTTCAAGACACCTGCTGCCAATTCATCACCTGTTACAACTGCTGCAGTTGCGTTTGATGAAATTAAACGCTCTGCCAAGGCATAGCCATCTTCATAAGTGTATTTAGACTCAAATACCAATCCTTCGCTATAAGAAATACCTGCTTTTTTCAAGGCTTCCTTGTAGCCAACCAAACGAACCTTACCATTGATATCATCCACTAGTGGACCGCTAACGAAAGCAATGCGCTCATTTTCTTTAGCAAGGTAGGTTACTGCATCAATCGTTGCTTGTTTGTAGTCAATATTGACACTTGGAAGCTGATGTTCTACATCCACTGTCCCTGCAAGAACAACTGGTGTTCGAGAACGAGAAAACTCTGAACGAATTTTTTCAGTCAAGTGGTAGCCCATAAAGATGATACCATCCACTTGCTTAGAAAACAGTGTATTAACCACTGAAACTTCCTTGTCATCATCCTCATCACTATTAGCAAGGACGATATTGTACTTGTACATTTCAGCGATATCATCAATCCCTTTAGCAAGCGTTGAAAAATAGCCATTGGTAATATTTGGAATCACGACACCGACAGTGGTTGTCTTTTTACTTGCCAGACCACGCGCCACTGCATTTGGACGGTAATCCAAACGGTCAATCACCTCAAGCACTTTTTTTCGAGTATTCTCTTTTACATTCTTATTGCCATTGACTACACGGCTAACCGTCGCCATTGAAACTCCTGCTTCACGGGCGACATCATAAATCGTTACTGTATCGTCTGTATTCATTCCATTTCCTTTCTATATCATACCTCACGAGACTCCAAAAAAGAGACGGTATGAAAATTTCGTTTTCATGATTCTACTTATTCCATTTTATCACTATTTGTAAACACTTTCAAGCATTTTTTGAAGATTGTTTGAAAAAAATTTCATAGAAAACTATGTTTATGAAGAAAAAATCACCTTTTCTTGATTTTTAATCCTATTTGCTGTATGATAAGGAAAAAGAAAGGAGGCAAAGATATGGCTTTTACCAATACCCACATGCGGTCGGCTAGTTTTGGCATTGTTACCAGCTTGCCTGATGATGTCATTGACTCTTTTTGGTATATTATTGACCACTTCTTAAAAAATGTCTTTGAATTGGAAGAAGAACTCGAGTTTCAATTGCTTAATAACCAAGGAAAAATTACCTTCCATTTTTCAAGTCAACACCTCCCTACAGCTATTGATTTTGACTTTAACCATCCTTTTGACCCTCTTTATCCGCCAAGAGTACTGGTTTTAGATATGGACGGTAGAGAAACTATCCTCCTCCCAGAAGAAAATGACCTATTTTAATACTCAATGAAAATCAAAGAGCAAACTAGGAAGCTAGCCGCAGGCTGCTCAAAACACTGTTTTGAGGTTGCAGATGGAAGCTGACGTGGTTTGAAGAGATTTTCGAAGAGTATAAAAACTCTAGCCTTCAGTTGCAAGTGACTGAAAACTAGAGTTTTTCTATTTTTTCAAAGCATTATACAATTTACGAATAGGTTTCTTTAATGTAGGATGGATAAAATGAGGTGCAATTTCTTGAAGAGATTCAAGGACAAAAAGGCGCTCCGCTATGTAAGGATGAGGCAAGATAAGGTCATCTGTATAAATGACCTGGTCCTCCACAAAGAGCAAGTCCAAATCAATCAAACGAGGTCCCCAAGGTACTTCTCTCACCCGTCCCATCTCTGACTCAATTGCTAACAAGGTCTCTAATAGAACTGGGGCCGGCAACCAGGTTGCAACCTCAACCACTTGATTAGCAAAGCTATCCTGCTCCACACCACCCCAAGGCTCCGTCGTCAAGACACTGGACTCTTTGAGAATATGGATAGCTCGATCTCGCATTTTCTCAATGGCTTGTTTCAGGTTTGCTTGTTTATCTCCCATATTGCTTCCTAGGGCGATAAAGGCTCGTTGCTTGCGGCGATGAATGGTTACCGAGCAAGTATCTAGTGGCAAATGCACTGGCGCCCAAGGTTTTTTCAGTTCCAGCTTTATTTCTTGGACAAGAGGATAGGCCTCAAAAGTACGTTCTAGCAGTTTATAGGCCACCGTTTCAATCAGGTCTTCAGTTGTTTCCTGAAACCAAGTCGTCCACTGCTGACACAGTTCTCCGTAATGGACAGAGGCTGTTAAATCCAAGTCTGTAGCCGCCTTGGTCATATCATAGGATAAGATGGCTGAAACGACAAACTTCTGCCCCAATTCTTTCTCACTGGGAAAAAGACCATGATAGGCAAAAATTTCCAAATCCTTAATCTGCAGTTGATCCATAATGATTCCTTTCTAGAAAAATCCGCCCAAAGCGGATTCTTTTTATACTCAATGAAAATCAAAGTGCAAACTAAGAAGCTAGCCGCAGGCTACTCAAAACACTGTTTTGAGGTTGCAGATGGAAGCTGACGTGGTTTGAATTTGATTTTCGAAGAGTATTATAGTCCCATTAAACGATAAGCCTGATCTCGGAGGTCCTTATCTGTTTCAAATAGACCACGAGCTACTGTCGTCAAGGTTGCAGTGCCTGGTTTTCTGACACCACGCATACTCATACACATATGTTCCGCCTCAATGACAACAAAGGCTCCTTTAGCACCTAGATACTCCATCAAGGCATCGGCCACTTCGATATTCAAACGTTCTTGAATTTGTGGTTTTTTCGAATAAACTTCAACCGTACGGGCTAGCTTAGATAAACCTGCTACACGGCCATCTGGAATATAGGCAATATGCGCTCTACCATAAAATGGCAAGAAGTGGTGTTCACACATGGTATGGAAAAAGATATCCTTTTCTACCACCATATTATCGTCAATAATCTCAAAAGATTTTGACAAATGTTCCTCCGCTGTTTGACCAAGACCTGAAAAAATCTCTTGGTACATACGAGCCACACGAGCAGGTGTTTCCTGCAAGCCCTCGCGGTTAGTGTCCTCTCCTACAGCCTCGATAATCATTTTTACAGCTGCTTCAATCTTTTGTGTATCCATTCTCGTTCTTCCTCTCCATCAGATAGGCTCTCACTTGGCTCAAAAAGTACAAGGAACCTGTGACAATCCTAACTGTTTGTTTCTCTTCTTTTTTATATGTCAATTTCTGCTCTAGAAAATCCTGCCAACCTTGGTAGTTGAGATTTCTAGACTTAGCCGCCTCTTCCAGCATGCTTTCATCAGTCGCCCGACTATCGTCAAAGTGTGTCAGGGTAAGCTCGGTATCTGGCATGGCCCCCAGCAAGTCCAACATATCCTCCAAGGCCTTGGTTTTGATACAAGTAAAGAGGATTTCCTTACGATAATCCGCAAAGCGTTCTTGCAAGGTTGCTATTAAAGCCTTTATGGCATGGGGATTGTGAGCCCCATCCAAAATCATCAATGGATCTCTTGACACAATTTCCAAACGCCCTGGCCAACCTGTTTCTTCCAAGGCCTGAGCAAGCAAGTCATTGCTTGCTAGTTCTCGACCATCTTCTTGACAAAAAGTATCAAGTAAAGCTATGGCCATCCCAGCATTCTCTATCTGGTGCAAACCAAGTAGGCCAGTCTGAAAGCGATCTTGTCTGACAGCACTGGTATAGTCAAAGACTTCACCTGTCACCACACTTTCTTTATGACGAACCTGATAATTTGCCCCGTAGGCAAGTCTCGGTACATCTTTCCCTTCCGCAATGCGGTCAATCACAGCCAAAGCTTCTGGAGCGATACGACCTGTTACCAAGGGAATACCTTGTTTGATAATACCAGCTTTCTGCTCTGCTATGGCTTCTAAAGTGTTACCAAGAAGGGCTACATGGTCCAGTCCAATAGTCGTGATGCCTGTTAGAATAGGCTGGCAGACATTGGTACTATCCAAGAGTCCACCCATGCCCACTTCCATGATAGCCACATCTACTTGCTCTGAGGCAAAGTAGTCATAGGCTATGGCTGTGATAATCTCAAACTCGGTTGTGCCCTGTAAATTAGCGGTCGCTTCTCCCTCAAGCAAAGACTGATAGTCTGCCATGAGAGTTTCGAGTCTAGCCTCGGGAATAGATTCCCCATTGATGCTAATCTGCTCTGTGTAATGAATGAGATAGGGGGAGCTAAAAACACCAACTCTCAGCCCTAGCTTTTCAAGCATACTTTTCAAAAAAGCAATAGTCGAACCCTTGCCATTGGTCCCTCCGATATGGATGACCTTGAGTTTGAGATGGGGATTGTCACGCAAAGCTAACAGTTCCACCATTCGTTCCAAGCCAAAATGCGGTTGATCCGTCCGATAGTGGGCAATCCACTGATTATTTTCAAATTCTTTCATCTTATTTATATTGTTTTAAATCTAGATTTTCCGCTTCATCAGCCAGACGAATAGCGGAGGCAATTTCAACCGCCATCTTGTGACTAGCTACGTCATGCACTCGCACCACTTCTACACCCTGTCTCGCAGCGATACTAGTTACATGAGCCGAAGCCGTGTCCCGATTTCGGAAACCAAGTTCTGTCTCAGGATTGACTTCAAAACCACTTTCTTCAAGGATATTGATGACAAATCGCTTGCGCGACACTCCAAGAAAGATTGGATAACCTTTCTGATGTAGTTTATCCAGGTCCCGTAAAAGGAGCAGATTTTCTTTCTTGGTCAGACCAAAGCCGATTCCCGGATCCAACAGGATATTTTCTTGTGCAATTCCAGCTTGATTTGCTCTCGCTAGTGCTCGTACAAAGAAAGTCTCCATCAAGTCTTCGATTGGCATTTTCTCATAGTCAGCTAACTCTTCCTCTGCAAAAGCTTGTCCAAAACCAAAATGAGGGAAGATGAGCGAGCTAGGGTGTTGAGGCCGAGCCATAACTGGATTAAACATGATGACCACTTTCGCTCCAGCCTTGGCAACCACATGAGCCATTTTTTCATCACCCATGAGACCTGTGATGTCATTGACTAGATTGGCACCAGCAGCCAAAGCAGCCTCTGCCACCTGACTTTTCCAAGTATCGATAGAGATGAGGACATCACTTTCCTTGCGAATCGCTTTAATCACTGGAACAACACGCTGGATTTCCTCTTCTATCTCAACATAGCTACTTCCCGGCCGAGTCGATTCTCCGCCGATATCTAGCATACTAGCCCCTTCTGCTATCAATTTACGAGCCTGCTGGAGTGCCTGCTCAAGAGCAAAAAATTGACCACCATCCGAAAAGGAATCTGGGGTTACATTGATAATTCCGCAAATAGCTGTCTTTGCATGATTGGCTTTAGTTGACATATCGGTCACTCCCTCAAGGCTTTTCATAATATCATTTCTCTATTTTACCATAAAAAGAAAAAGATGGACACGATTGCATTCATCTTTTTCCCAATAGAAACAAGTAAGCAATTGTCAAAAATCTTAAACAGAAATCCCTAATGTCCGACTCATGATCACCACAAGAGCCAACAAACAGAAAGCAACCCCATTAACAATCATGTGAAGCAAGATAGACATTTCCAAACGTTGGGTCTTGTAAGCCGTCCAAGACAGAACGATCGACATACCTCCATAAATCAATAAAGAAGGTAAATTACTTGGTTGATGCAATAAAGCAAAGACAATCGTACCAACTACAAATCCCCAGCTCTCCTTACCTCGGAAAATCTTTTTAGGAATAATTCCACGGCACAAGATTTCCTCACAAATCGGAGCAAGCAAGGCTAGCAAGAAGAAGCTAGAAATCAGAGAACTATTCTGAACCATGTCGTTAATCTGAGACTGATTCCCTGTTGTCGTCTCATTTGACAGTTGTAACAAGATAGAACCAAGTATATTTGAACAGATAATGACTAAATAACTCAAGCCTAAACGTGCCAAATCCTTAGCTCTAAAAAAAGAAAAATTAAAACTTGCTAACTGCGTTTTACGAGCTCCAATAATAAATAGCGCTAAAACCACAATTGAAATACCAGCAACTATCAGCCCTGACTGTAACAGTGGTACTGCATTTAAAGTTAAAATGGAAGTAACTGCCAAAGGAATCTGATATAAAATTGTCGCTAGCAAAAAGACCAAAATCCAACCTGCACGATTCAACAATTCTTTCCACATACTTTTCTCTTCCATCATTCATCTCCTAGACTTTGTATTAAAAAAAGGGGGAAATCCCCCTGGGTAATTCTATTATAGGGCCATGCTGATATAGTTAAGGATAAACAAGGCATCCAAAATCCAAATCATTACATGGACATCTTTAGCTTGACCTTTAACAATCTTAGTCAAAGTGTAAGTCAAGAAACCAACTGCAATCCCTTGAGTGATAGAATAGCTGAATCCCATAAAGATAGATGTGAAGAAAGCAGGAACCGCTTCAGACATATCATCCCAATGAATATTTTTCAAGCTAGCCAACATCATAATCCCAACAATAATTAAGATTGGAGCTGTAGCGGCTGTTGGTACAATCGCTAAAAGTGGGCTAAAGAAACTTGAAATTGCAAAACAGATAGCTACAACCAAGGCTGTCAAACCAGTACGTCCACCTGCACCGATACCCGCAGCAGACTCAACATAAGTCGTTACGTTTGAAGTACCAGCTACTGCACCAATTGTTGTAGCAATTAAATCAGAATAAAGAGCTTTGTCCAATTTAACTGATTCCTTGTTTTCACCTTTAGAAGCAATGATTCCAACTTTTTCACCAGTACCAATTAGAGTACCAATTGTATCGAAAATATCTGTTAACGAGAAGGCCAGAATAGCCATAAGAGTCTCAGGTAAGCGAGCTGTATCTGAAATCAAAGCTCCCAAACCTTCTGAACCAAGAGCTGCACCAAAAACTTTCTTCAAATCTTCTACCGCAGCACCCAAGTGATTATTTGAAAAATCAATGCTAGAAATATTAACTAAACCTACTGCAATTGCAAGAACTGTTGTTGTTAAGATAGAAAGGATAATCCCTCCCTTAATGCCTTTGATGACAAAAAAGATAGTAATGGCAAGTCCTGCAAGAGCTACCAAAACAGCTGGGTTATTAAAGTCAACCAATCCTGGAACCGCTGAAGAGTTTGCTGCAATCGTTGCTTGAGCTTTGTCAGCACCTTCTCCTATAACAGTATAGTTACCTGGATCAATCGTAAATTTCAAAAGTCCAGCATTCTTAATCCCTACGTAGGCAAGGAAGACACCGATACCTGCTGAAATAGCTGAACGAAGAGCAGTAGGAATAGATTCAATAATCATTTTGCGTACATTTGTCAAAGTAATAATCAATGAAATAATACCACAAATGAAGACCATAGCCAAAGCTTCTTGCCAAGAATAACCAAGTCCAAATACGACTGTAAATGTAAAGAAGGCGTTAAGACCCATACCTGGCGCTTGAGCATAAGGTAAGTTAGCATAGAAGGCCATCATCAAGGTACCCGCTACTGCACCAATGATCGTCGCTAGGAAGACACCTTGAGCAGGCATTCCTGTTTGCGAAAGAATTTGTGGGTTTACAAAGAGAATATAACTCATTGCAAAGAAAGTTGTTAAACCAGCGAGAACCTCTGTACGAACGTCTGTACCGTTCTCTTTTAGTTTAAATAATTTGTCCATTATTAATCTCCTTTTAATTTTTACGAACAATAATAGAATTATACCATTTATCATTCACTTTTTCAATATCTTTGTTTGATTTATTTAAGAAATTAATCCAATTTCATTTTTTGTTTGGAATCTGCTTTTCCGCCTGCTTTTTGTTATAATAGTAGACATCTTATCTGAAAAGACACTAGAAAGGTCCCTATGACGAAAAAAATTATTGCAGTTGACCTGGATGGAACCCTTCTCAACTCGGACAGTCAGATTTCTGACTTTACCAAAGAAACTATTAAAAAAGTTGCTGAAAAAGGCCATCAGGTTATTATTACGACAGGTCGCCCTTACCGTATGTCAAAAGATTTTTACCGTGAACTAGGCTTAAACACTCCTATGATTAATTTCAACGGCTCCCTTACTCATTTACCAGACCAAGTTTGGGATTTTGAAAAGTGTTTGACGGTAGACAAAAAATATCTTTTAGACATGGTTCTACGTTCAGAGGACATTCAAGCCGATTTTATCGCTGGAGAATACCGTAAAAAATTCTACATTACAAATCCTAATGAAGAAATTGCCAATCCCAAACTATTTGGTGTAGAAGCTTTCCACCCTGAAGATCAATTTCAGCCTGAGTTGGTAACCAAGGATCCTAACTGCATCCTGTTGCAGACTAGAGCCAGTGACAAATATGCCTTGGCAAAAGAAATGAACGCCTTCTACCAGCATCAACTGTCTATCAATACCTGGGGAGGTCCGCTCAATATCCTTGAATGTACACCCAAAGGAGTCAATAAGGCCTTCGCCTTAGACTACTTGCTCAAGGTAATGAATCGTGACAAAAAGGATTTGATTGCCTTTGGAGATGAACACAATGATACCGAAATGCTAGCTTTTGCTGGGAAGGGCTATGCCATGAAAAATGCGAACCCAGAGCTACTCCCTTATGCAGATGAGCAAATTTCCTTGACCAATGACCAAGATGGGGTTGCAAAAACCCTGCAAGATTTATTCTTATAGTCCATACTGACCAGCTTGCGAGCTGGTCTTTGTGCTCTTTTCACAGTCTCATCAACCAGTTAACCGATTGTTCTACTTTTTGCCTCCAAAACCTTGGAAAAGGCTTTCTTTTGTGATATAATTCACATATAAATACAAGAGAGCTCGTCATACTCGACTCTGTTGACACAAAATCAATCCAGTCCTGTTGTCCCTGTTCTCGGCCAATATCAAGGAGGATAGCTATGAAAGCTGTTGTTGTAAATCCAGAAAGCACTGGTGTTGCTATTGAAGAAAAAGTACTCCGTCCACTTGAAACTGGGGAAGCACTTGTAGAAATTGAATACTGTGGTGTTTGCCACACTGACCTCCATGTTGCCCACGGTGACTTTGGTCAAGTACCAGGACGTGTTTTAGGACATGAAGGTGTTGGTATCGTTAAGGAAATTGCCCCAGATGTTAAAAGCCTTAAAGTCGGCGACCGCGTCAGTGTTGCTTGGTTCTTTGAAGGATGTGGTACTTGCGAATACTGTACAACTGGCCGCGAAACTCTTTGCCGTACAGTAAAAAATGCTGGCTACTCAGTAGATGGTGGTATGGCTGAACAGTGTATCGTAACTGCAGACTATGCTGTCAAAGTTCCTGACGGACTTGATCCAGCCCAAGCTTCTTCTATCACATGTGCTGGTGTAACAACCTATAAAGCTATTAAGGAAGCAAAAGTTGAACCAGGCCAATGGGTTGTTCTTTATGGTGCTGGTGGACTTGGTAACCTAGCCATTCAATATGCTAAAAAAGTATTTAATGCTCATGTCATCGCGGTTGATATCAACAATGACAAACTTGCCCTTGCAAAAGAAGTCGGTGCTGACATCGTTATTAACGGTCTCGAAGTCGAAGATGTGCCAGGACTCATCAAGGAAAAAACTGATGGAGGTGCCCACTCAGCTGTGGTAACTGCTGTATCTAAAGTTGCCTTCAATCAGGCTGTTGACTCAGTTCGTGCTGGTGGACGCGTAGTTGCTGTTGGTCTCCCTTCTGAAATGATGGAACTCAGCATTGTTAAAACAGTCCTCGATGGAATCCAAGTTATCGGTTCTCTTGTTGGAACTCGTAAAGACTTGGAAGAGGCCTTCCAATTCGGTGCAGAAGGTTTGGTAGTTCCAGTTGTCCAAAAACGTCCAGTAGAAGATGCCGTAGCCATTTTCGACGAAATGGAAAAAGGGCAAATCCAAGGACGTATGGTACTCGACTTCACCCACTAATCTAATAGAAACCTATTTTAAAAGTTGGAATGCGCTTCCAACTTTTTTATATTAATTTTTTAAAACGAAAATTATTCTCTTTCAAAAAACATTATTATATCAACATTTTGAAATGTCTGTATTTTATTTTTAAAAAATTTCTATATCAAATAGTTGATTTTTTTATGAAAACGGTTTATACTAATCTAGTCTTAAAGTTTTCTTAAACAATGGGCACAACATTTTATAAGGAGGAATGACAATAATGAGTATCGGAATCATTATTGCGAGCCACGGTGAATTTGCTGCAGGTATTCATCAGTCAGGATCTATGATTTTTGGTGAACAAGAAAAGGTTCAAGTTGTAACCTTTATGCCAAATGAAGGTCCAGATGACCTATATGCTAAATTTAACAACGCTGTGGCTGCATTTGACGCAGAAGATGAGGTGCTAGTTTTGGCTGACCTTTGGAGTGGTTCTCCATTCAACCAAGCTAGTCGCGTGATGGGAGAAAATCCTGATCGTAAGTTTGCCATCATCACAGGACTTAACTTACCGATGTTAATCCAAGCCTATACAGAGCGCCTCATGGACGCTACAGCAGGTGTGGAAAAAGTCGCTGCGAATATCATTAAAGAAGCCAAAGATGGCATCAAGGCTCTTCCAGAAGAGCTTAACCCAGTTGAGGAAGTTGCAACTGCTGCAGCTGCTCCAGTTTCACAAGCTGCTATTCCAGAAGGAACAGTTATCGGTGACGGTAAACTGAAAATCAACCTTGCTCGTCTAGACACTCGTCTCCTTCACGGTCAGGTTGCCACTGCTTGGACTCCAGATTCAAAAGCAGATCGTATCATCGTTGCTTCAGACAACGTTGCAAACGACGAGTTGCGTAAAGAATTGATCAAACAAGCAGCTCCTAATGGAGTAAAAGCCAACGTTGTCCCAATCCAGAAATTGATCGACGTTGCAAAAGACCCACGTTTCGGAGAAACTCATGCCCTTATCTTGTTTGAAACTCCACAAGATGCACTTCGTGCTATCGAAGGTGGCGTGCCAATCAAGACCCTTAACGTTGGTTCTATGGCTCACTCAACAGGTAAGACAATGATTAACAACGTTTTGTCTATGGACAAAGAAGACGTTGCAACCTTTGAAAAAATGCGTGACCTCGGTGTTGAATTTGATGTACGTAAAGTACCAAACGACACGAAAAAAGATTTGTTTGACTTGATTAAGAAAGCAAACGTTCAATAATGTTAATCTGTTTCTATCATTTTTGAAAACAGGATTAAATACTTTATTAAAACTAAATAGAAAAGGAATAAAACCATGTCAGATATTTCAATCATTTCTGCTATCTTGGTTGTAGTTGTTGCCTTCCTTGCAGGTCTTGAAGGTATCCTCGACCAATTCCAATTCCATCAACCAATCGTCGCATGTACCCTTATCGGACTTGCAACTGGTAACCTCGAAGCAGGGGTTATGCTTGGTGGATCTCTTCAAATGATCGCCCTTGGTTGGGCAAACATCGGAGCTGCCGTAGCTCCTGACGCTGCTCTTGCATCTGTTGCTGCAGCAATCATCTTGATCAAAGGTGGTAACTTTACTACTGATGGTATCGCCGTTGCAACGGCAACAGCTATCCCTCTTGCTGTAGCTGGACTTTTCTTGACAATGATTGTTCGTACAATCTCAGTTGCCTTAGTTCACTCAGCTGATGCTGCTGCTAAAGACGGAAACATTGCAGCTGTTGAGCGTGCTCACTTTGTTGCACTTCTTCTTCAAGGTCTTCGTATTGCAATCCCTGCTGCCTTCCTTATCGCTATCCCAGCTTCTGCTGTTCAAGACGCTCTTGGTTTGATGCCAGACTGGTTGAACGGTGGTATGGCTGTCGGTGGTGCTATGGTCGTTGCCGTTGGTTACGCTATGGTTATCAACATGATGGCAACTCGTGAAGTATGGCCATTCTTCGCTATCGGTTTTGCTCTTGCAGCTATCTCTCAATTGACTTTGATTGCCCTTGGTGTCATCGGTGTTGCCCTTGCCTTCATCTACCTTAACCTTACAAAACAAGGTGGAAACGGTGGCGGCGGAGCTGCGACTTCTAACGACCCAATCGGTGATATCCTAGAAGACTACTAGAAAGGGGAACAATCATGGCTGAAAAAATTCAATTATCAAAATCAGATCGTCAAAAAGTTTGGTGGCGTTCACAATTCCTTCAAGGTTCTTGGAACTACGAACGTATGCAAAACTTGGGTTGGGCTTACTCATTAATCCCAGCTATCAAAAAATTATACACTAAAAAAGAAGACCAAGCGGCTGCTCTTGAGCGTCACCTTGAGTTCTTCAACACTCACCCATACGTAGCTGCTCCTATCATGGGGGTTACTCTTGCACTTGAAGAAGAGCGCGCTAACGGTGTAGAAATCGATGACGCGGCTATCCAAGGGGTTAAAATCGGTATGATGGGACCTCTTGCTGGTATCGGTGACCCAGTATTCTGGTTTACAGTTCGTCCTATCCTTGGAGCCCTTGGTGCATCACTTGCTGCATCTGGTAACATTGTTGGTCCCCTTCTCTTCTTCTTTGGATGGAATGCTATCCGTATGGCCTTCCTATGGTATACACAAGAGTTCGGTTACAAAGCTGGATCTGAGATCACTAAAGACATGTCTGGTGGTATCTTGAAAGACATCACTAAAGGTGCTTCTATCCTTGGTATGTTCATCCTTGCCGTTCTTGTACAACGTTGGGTATCCATCAACTTCACTATCAACCTTCCAGGCAAACAATTGTCAGAAGGTGCCTACATCAACTTCCCAGAAGGTCCTGTTACAGGAGCTGAGTTGAAGGGCATTCTTGGTCAAGCGCTTAGTGGTATGAGCCTAGATAGAGTTCAACCACAAACGCTTCAAGGTCAGTTGGACTCATTGATTCCAGGATTGATGGGACTTCTCCTTACTTTCCTTTGCATGTGGTTGCTTAAGAAAAAAGTATCTCCAATCACAATCATCCTTGCCCTCTTTGCAGTTGGTATCGCAGCTCGTTTCTTCGGTATCATGTAATCTTGGTGAGAATGTACAAACAAAAAAAGAATCAGGTTTATCACCTGATTCTTTTGGCTCTTTGTCAAATAGTGTTGATGAAGAACCTAATGAAAAAAGAATCCAACAAAAATTGGACTACCTGTCTCCGGTTGAATACCGAAGACGGTAGCCCTAGGGTGTTTTTATTAAATTCTCACTTTTTGGGGTCAGTCCCTAAGCCTGATAGTAATTTTTTGTTCATACTATTCCCCTTTAGTCATTTACTACTTTAAGTTGCATTGCTTTAGCTACTTCTTCTGCCTTTGATCCCTTAGGTGTATGGATTTCTACATCTGGGTTACAGTTATCCACAAAATAGAAGTATTCTGTAATTTCTGTTACACTTGCTGGAATTGTAATAGATTTAATTGATGATGTCCCCCAAAATACTAATGTTCCAATACTCTTTGTTCCTTCTGGGAATACAACTGATTCTAATGAACTATCAGAGTTGAAAACATCATCTTCTACTGTTTCTATTGACTTACCAAAGTGGACATACTTTAACTTATTGTCAATCGTAAACGCACCTTTTCCAATATATCGTACTGTATCTGGTAAAACGATTGCCTCACAATGTTTCAAGTTCGCAAGACCACGTTCTCCAATTGCGATAACAGGTTTACCTTTAATTTCCTTTGGTACACGAACAACCTTATCGTCAGAAGTACAACTATAGATGACATAACCTTCTCCCCATAAATATACGCATGTTAATATATTAATATATTTAAGGATTTATAACTATAGTTCCTTAATTTTCCCAGTAAAAAAACGAAAGGCACCACAAGTTATTTATGTGTTTTCTTTAAACGATTCATGTACTTCTGTCGCAACTTCTCACCCGCCTTTAATTGCGGTTGCGATAGATTGAGGACCTAAATATGCATCCCCTGTTATTAGTTCATTTCTATTGTATTCTGATGTTGACCGAAAGTCAAATTTTTACCTTTCATCTAGAACACTAAAGTCTACTTTTGTTCAATTGCTGCAACGACAAGGTCACATGGAATAATATGTTCACTACCTGCCACTTCATGCGTTGATCTTCTTCCACTTTCATCTGATTCACCAAGTTCCATTGTAATAACCTTTACACCAGTTACTTTCCCACTCTCATCACGCAATACTTCTTTAATATTCTCTAAGAAATGGAATGTAACACCTTCATTGTGTGCATCTTTGATTTGTAGTGTAGCTTCTAGTATATTGTTCATATGGTCATCATCCTTTTGTTTTAGGTTTCAGCGCTTTTAATATAATGGATGTTGGCCTTTTTGTATACACTAAAATAGGGTTGGTGGAAAATTTCCATCAACCCTAAAAATTATAGAACCGTTCTTTTTATGTCTCATTTATTCAGCCAAGGCACCCATTGGATCCCATGGTGCAAGGACGATTGGTTCTGCTTCATAGGCAGCTTGTTCTTCTGCTGTCAGCAATTCTTTACGAACAACGATTTGATAAGTGTATTCGTCCATCCAAGCGTCTGAGGCAACAAAGTAACCATCTGTACCGACCTTGTCTCCCCATGAGTTTTCAACCTTCCACTTGGTTGACTTGCCATTTTCATCCAAATCAACACCTGTCAAGACCATGGCGTGGGTCATCAAGCTTTCGCTGTAGTCCAAACGTCCAGCCTTGTCTTGATTAAGTTGAATATCCATGCTTGATTCAAAGTCATAAACATCTGTCGCAAGGATTCCAGCTTTTCGGTTGCTAAGCTGACCAACATCAGAACCAAACCAAACAGTCTCACCTGCTTGCATTTGGGCAATCGCTAATTCTTTCAAGCGCTCCATTGGAACGTTGATGTAGCGAACTGCACGACTACCAACCACATTTCCTAACATCTCAACTGTGTAAGATTTGCCATAAGGCTTGTCATCAGTTGGAGCATTGATAACAGAAACATAGTCTTCTAGAGGAAGATTAACATATTTCTTGTAAAATTCCTGTGGTGTAATACCCTTTTCGCTTTGGTAGTTGTTATCCTTATCGCGATAAGCAAAATCAAATTTACGTGGTGGAAGTCCTAGTGACATGGCAAGGAAGTTAAAGATTTCTTGCAAGAGGTCTTCTTTCTTAGCTTGAACAGCCGCTTGGTCTGCGCCAGAAGCAAGCAAGTCACGCAAGATTTGGGCATCTTGGCGAAGCAATTTGTTAAGGATTGCATTTAGCTCACGGCTGCTGCTAGATGAAACTGACTCAGGGTAAACTGACTTGGGAACAACACCGTATTTCTCAAAGAGAGAAACGACCATATCCCATTGACCACCGTCTTGTTGAGGTGTTTGAAGTAGGAATTTAACCTTACGGCTTGTCAAGTCTTGGTCTGCAGTCGCAATAACTTGCTCCAAGAACCAGTTTGATTTCTCATACTTGTCCCAGAAGAAAGTATGGGCCTGTGACAACTCAAAGTTTTCCAGTTTGTATTGAGAGATAAGTTTGTGGCGGAAGGTGTTAAGGGCTGCAAA
The DNA here is from genome assembly GCF_003859975.1 of Streptococcus sp. OH4692_COT-348. Lineage (GTDB taxonomy): Bacteria > Bacillota > Bacilli > Lactobacillales > Streptococcaceae > Streptococcus. Next base: position 12,766 of record NZ_RQZB01000014.1, on the reverse strand, counting down.
CATCCAGCAACGACCAGATGCTTTCTGGTTAGTAACCTTGTCCTTAGTCAAATCCAATGAGAAAACAGGTGTGTTGTCTACATGGCTTTGGCGACGTTCTAGAGCTGCAAAAATTCCGTTGTGGCTAACAGCATTTTCAATCGCTTGGTATTTGACATTTGCTTCATAGTTGGCAAATAATTTATCAGTAAATGATTCTTGAATCGCGTTCATAGATTCCTCCTTTTATTCTACAGTCTATTATAACTCTTTTCTCAAAGGAAGCAACTGAAAAACATAAAAGGCAAGGACATTGTCCCTCCCCTTTTTCTAATATAAAGCAGATTAAGCAATACTAGCAATAAGATTTTCCAATTCCTCCTTGGTCAAGCGGCGCCATTTCCCTCGTTCTAGGTTCTCATCCAATACTAGAGTTCCCATAGTCAAACGTTGCAAATCTACTACTTCCTTGCCACAGTAGGCCACCATACGCTTGACCTGATGAAACTTCCCTTCTGCAATGGTCACACGAATTTGGCTTTGATTCTTTCCTGGATCTATGGACACAAGCTCCAGTATAGCAGGCCGACAAGTAAAGTCTTTGAGAGGAATTCCCTTGGCAAATGTCTCCACATCTTCTTGGGTCATCATTCCCTTGACCTGAGCCAGATACGTCTTGTCCACATGACGCTTGGGTGAAAGAAGAGCATGGGCAAGCTTGCCGTCATTAGTCAAGAGCAAAAGACCATGCGTGTCAATATCCAAGCGTCCTACTGGGAAAACTTCCTTACTACGCGCCAAGTCATCCAACAAGTCCAGAACGGTTCTGTGCTTAGGATCCTCAGTCGCTGAGATAACTCCTTTGGGCTTGTTCATCATGTAATAGACAAACTCTTCATACTCCAGCACTTGCCCATCAAAGTGAATCTCATCTCTTTCTTCATCAATCTGCAATTTAGCTGATTTCTCTTTTTTACCATTTACCGTCACGCGCCCAGCCTTGAGCAAGTTTTTGACCTCAGTCCGGCTCCCCACAGCGCAGGCAACTAAAAATTTATCTAATCTCATAGAACTATTATATCACACTCAAAAGGAGGCTGGTACCATGACCAACCTCCTTTTCGTTTCATACTCTTCAAAAATCTCTTCAAACCGCGTCAACGTCGCCTTTCCGTATAGATGTTACTGACTTCGTCAGTTCTATCTGCAACCTCAAAACAGTGTTTTGAGCTGACTTCGTCAGTTCTATCTACAACCTCAAAACAGTGCTTTGAGCAACCTGCGGCTAGTTTCCTAGTTTACTCTTTGATTTTCATTGAGTATCAGATTTAAGAAATTAACTTCCTCGTCTCCAGAAAATCGCTAAGACAATCATGGAACCTAGTACTGCCGGAATAATGGCAGTTCCTGCTATTATCGGTCCCCAAGTTCCAAAAAGCAAATGCCCTATAAAGGCACCAATCCAGCCTAGAAACATTTTTCCAAAACATCCCATGCGTTCTCCACGATTGGTCAGAGTACCTGCTAAAAATCCCACTAGGAGACCAACGAACATACTTCCTAACATATTATCTCCTTAATTTGCCCAATCTCCGTTACGGAAGAGTGGTACACGTGTCCCATCCTCACGGATACCATCGATATCCATTTGGTTAGAACCAATCATAAAGTCTACGTGAACATCTGAACGGTTAAGCCCCGCAGCTTCAAGCTCCTCTTCGCTCATCTCCGCTCCACCAACAACACTAGTTGCATAGGCTGCACCGATAGCCAAGTGATTTGACGCATTCTCATCGAAAAGGGTATTAAAGAAGGTAATGCCTGACTGAGAAATTGGGCTTGGATCTGGTACCAAGGCACATTCACCCAAGGCACGCGCACCCGCATTTTCAAAGACAAGGTCTTTCATGACTTGATCGCCTTTTTCTGCAGTGATATCCACAATTTGTCCATCCTTAAAGGTTACCTTAATACCTTCAATGATATTTCCGTTATAGCTAAGCGGTTTTGTAGAAGTGACATAACCATCTGCTCGACGGAAGTCAGGAGCTGTGAATACTTCTTCAGTTGGCATATTTGGCAAGAAGCCTTCGCCCTGGGCATTGATAGCACCAGCTGATTCCCAAACGTGGTTCTTTGGCAAACCAAGTGTCAAATCTGTCCCTGGCGCTGTGTAGTGAAGGGCTGAAAATTGCTCTTTATTAAGCATATCGGCCTTGCTCTTGAGGATAGCTGCATGCTCTTCCCAAGCCTTAACAGGATCTACTTCGTAGACACGGCAAGTTTTGAAGATTTGGTCCCAAAGGAGATCAACTGCTTCTTCGTCGCTCGCAGCATTTGGAAAGACTTTCTTAGCCCACTCAAATCCAGCAGCGGCTGCTACAGTCCAACTAACCTTGTTAGATTGAGTTGCGATGCGCATTGGTTTCATTGCAAGTCCCATAGCTTTAGCAGAAGCCGAAAGCTTGTCAGCGTCCACTCCGTTCAAGGCACCTGGGTCAGAAGAACGAACCCCAAGACGGCTAGCTTTGTTCTCTAAAAGATAGTTCATCTCAGCAATCTTGTATTCTGGAACATTGTCCAAACGCTCCATTGGCGCATGGAGGAATTTCTCACGGTTAATGACATCATCTGTCCACTGAACAATAACCTCATGCGCACCCAAGGCATAAGCTTCTTTGACGATTAAGTGAGCCAACTCACGTTGCTCCACATCGATAGAGAGAGCCAAAGTGTGACCAGGTTGCACGTTAATTCCGTTCGCAACCAACAATTTCGCATATTTTTCTAGATTTTCTTTAAAATTTGGTAAAACCATGTTGTTTTCTCTTTTCTATTTTTATTTTTCTTTCAAAGCAGAGAATAATCCTGCTAAAGCAATAGCACCTGACAAGAGTGCTGTTGATAGAAGAATTTTCTGATCAGCAAGTTCTAGCTGATAGTCAAAAACTTTTTGAGCTGGTTTGTCTTTTACAAAATCCTTCCCTTACTAGTATATCACATATATTGGTATTTTAAAAAACAAGCTTACTGAAGCTTGTTTTAATTAGCTATTACAAAAATTGTGTACATATCTTTCGACTTCTTTTTCCATAGATTGAATCTCACCAATATCCCATCTATTTTTTTTAGAAGTTATCTTTGCCATCATCTGTAATTTTAGACTCTGACGATGGAATATCCCTTCTCTTTGCCATTGTTCTAATTTAGCCTCTGGATAGGAGTTGCCAAACCTGGAGTTCTGACTATCGGTAATGATACAAAGATTACCAAAGGAATGTAAAAACTCAGCAGGTAATTGACTCTCTCCATCATGTCCATTTGGATTCTGAGGATACCAATGCTCTATGGAACGACGATATGCAAATTTGAAATGATCAAAATTAATATCCTTGTACTCTTTCTCTAATTCAGCACGATTTTTCCATAAAACATAATCTACAAAGTTAAAAGCATAAACAGGAATTGCCCCATATTTTTTTATACTTTTATCTTCAGTAAACAATCTTTCCTCAGCATATCTCACTGCCATTTTTTCAAGAAATTCCTTAAAATAATCACCAAATTCTTGATTATTTAGTTCTTCAATATGTCTGAATAGAAATTGTAAGATCTCGAATAACCAACGACTATCACGATTAGCAGTAAAGGTCACAGCAAACATGGATTGAAGGAGGATAATGTTTTTGTTTAAATTGTCAAAAGTATTGTTTTGATAATTAATTCGAACATATTTCCATCCTCCATTTTCATTTCGTTGATATGTCTCATACTTACCTCGTTTGAGTTGCCATTCGGTTTCATTTTCTAATTGGACATTTTTTACGATAAGCGTATCAAATATATGCTTCATAGTCAGAAGTAGTTGCCCAAATTGTTGGACCCATTCTCTATCTCGTCGTTCAATTTCAAAAATTTTCAATAATTTTTTATCATCAAATGTAGTTTCATCATTTCCTTCCATGATGAAAAAAACTTGAAGCAAAAATGTTGGAAAATCAATTACAGTCGTATAATTTGAAATATCTGCTCCATTATTTACTAAGCTACTACTTTCATATTTTGTCTGAGTAATTGCATCTAGTAAACTTCGTTGCTCAATTTTTTTTACTCTTATTTTCTCAAATACACTTTCCAATTTGAAGTTAGTAAATTCTTTACCAAAAATTTTCTCCCCCTCTTCATCAGTATTGTTTGGTCTACTTCGGATTTGAAAAGTTTTTATTACCGGCTTATTAAATTCTGCACAGGCATCCCAAATTCTTGCAAACTTTTGCGCCATTTCTTGATCTGTACCGAACTTAGCCATCATTTGCGCCTTAAGAATCTCATGAGCCTCTAGTTGTTCTCCTCGAGAGTTGAAACGTTCGAAATAAAGATTCAAATCTAAATCTTCAGGAAGTATACTCCGAAAAATGATGACATTCTCAAAAAGATAATCAACGAAAGACTGAGGATCAAGACGGCGCTCCTCTAGCACTTTTTTCAATGCGTCTTTAGCATATCTGTAACCTCTAGTCAGCTCATTTTCATCGTCCTCTGAAATTTCTTGCTTGGCAAATAGATCTTTAATATTCTTATTTGATTTCTGCCTAGCTGGGAAGGTAAGATTGACAGCTTCCAATCTATCAAAACCAAACTCATGCTTCAAAGCTAAGGCAATCAAATTAAGAGCTGTTGTCCGTTGTTGACCATCTATGATTTTGAAAATGTTATTCTCTTTATTAACGACTAATGTCCCAATATAGTAATTGTCTCTATTTTCTTGAACAGCATCTGCTACGTCGTTCAGTAACTGCTCAATTTCATCATAAGTCCAGGCAAAATTTCTCTGATAAAGAGGGATAGCATAGGTATCTTCATTTAACAAACGATTAACTGATAAGCTTATATGTGTTTCTACCATTTATTTTTTTCCTCTTCTATAATCTTGTCCACAGTATAATTTTCAAATAATTCTCTATCTATCTTGATTATGAAATCATTCGGAGTAACAGCATGGGATAAAAGTTGAAATAACTTTTGAGTCTCTTTTTGTCTAAAACTTCCACCAGCAGCGTATTTCCCTACCGTTGCATCATATATGGCTTTAGACTTAACTCGTGGGTAATAAGACCAAATAAACAGGGTCTCTACTATCTCCTTTGATAGCTCATCTTTTCCAAATCTATCTGCGAAAAGCGAGCAAATGTTTAAGAATATATTGTGGCACTTGAGGTAGCGTCCTTTTGAGCTATTATAAATGTTCAACATACCTTCTGGATAAACTAGATTTTTTTCTTCCCCTTCAGGAATATCAGAAAATCCTAACTCTTCATTTAAAAAATCTTTATGTTCTTTAATGGTTTCATGAGCAGATTCAATATACTCAAAAAATTTACTTCCATCAATGATTGGCATACTAATGGACATGGGGAGTTTTTCAATATGACGATACAATTCTAGATATGGGAAGTTCTGATTCAAATCAACACCTTTAAAATCGTCAATAAAATCCTCTGTAAAACGGAGATAGGATCCATAACGCTTGTTTGTTAATCCTGTCTCTCCTCGAGACCAACGTCTCATACGAAAAAGATGTTTATCAAACAACTCTTTGAGACTTAAATCTTTATCTTCTACAAACTGCTCCCACTTTTCAACAATCTTTTCATCTTCGGAATATTGCTTGCGAAGATGATAAGCTTTGAGCAAATCATGAGGTTCTAAAGATTTTCCACGATTATTCTGAGAATCAAATAACTGAAAGGCTTCAGACAATCGTTCCTGTGGCATAGTAATCACGGAGACAGAACAATTTTCCAATAAAAAATTGCAAATATCTTTTGACTGATTTTCGCCAACCAATTGAGTCAAATTTTCCCACTCATTATAATTTTCACTCGCATGATAGCAAGATAACTCTCCAAATTCTTCAGCACTCAGCAGTTGATTAGCACCCTTATAATTCTCTAAACTATCTAATAAATGCAGAAACAAAGAAATTGAAATTAGCCGTTGCTGTCCATCGACAATATCTAAGTATCCATCATTTTCATGTAAGATAACGGAACCAATCTGATATTCCTTTTTCCCCATAGCATCTCGTAAATCATAAAAAAGATTACGGATATGTTTTCTGTTCCATTTATATGATCTTTGATAAGAAGGAATCCGCAAATTCCCTTCTTTCAATAATTCTCCAACCTTTTTAGAAGTAAATTGAATAGTCATTTTATCCTCATCTATATTTATCTATCATTTCTTGAACTGTTTGCTTTATATCCTCTACTAAAATCCGAGGAGACAAAACAGTAACTGCTTCCCCTTGTCCCAGCAACCAGCGTTTAAGCCCTGGTGTATGCTGACTTTCAAACTGAAAATGAGTCCATTCACCATTTTTCCCAACTATTTTTGAATTTGGAAATTGATCCATCACAATCGTCGGATCGTACAAGTACTCAATTTCAATACTGATTTTCTTCCCGATAAAAGCATCCACTCTCTCGTTACGAATGTCACCATCTCTAAATTTATCGCGATAAGAAATAGAGGGTTTCTCTATATCACTAAGAGACCATGACTGGATACGGTCTACTCTTAAAGTAATATAAATAGCATGTTTCAACTGGTAGACAACCAGATAAAAATAATGACTATCATAGTAAAGAGAGACTGGCAAAACAGTCTGCCTCTTAGAAGACTCAGAATAAGGTTTTTGATAGACAATATCTAGAACCTGTTCATGCAAAATAGCTTCTGATAAATTCCAAATTTTCTCTATCCTATTTTGTTGATCTGTTAAGGGAGCATAGTTAAGCTTTTCACTACCAATGATCTGTTCAATTTCTTTCTGATCAGCACGGGGAACCAAGACCAGTAAATTTTTTAGTAAGCTATCAATTTCTGGCCAATTCAGTGCTCGATTTTCCAATAAAATCTTTGAAATAACGAGAATATCCTTTTTATTAAAAACTGCCTTACTTGCTAAACAATACTTATTCGTCTTACGGTTATAACGCAAATCTCCACTATAACTGGTGTTACTAGATAAAATATCACGGAGTAGCGAAAAATCTCTCTGTATCGTCTTTTCACTAACCTCAAATTCCTGAGCCAGTTGCTTTTTTCCTAACGGAGTCCCAAACTGTAAACGTAAAAAAATTGTTAGTAGTCTCTCTTGATCATTCATCTAAAATCCTTTTTGTTAATCTTCAAGCGATGTTAGACACGCTGTCATTCCCCACTTAAAACGCACAATCAAACGAGATTGAATATTTTTCAACTGATCTGGTTCAGAATCACTAGAGAAAACCATTTGCTTATTCTTGTAATGTTGAGAATTAAAAAGATTAAAAAATTTTTCTTGAATAAGAATATCCTTTTCTCCCAATATCTGAATATCATCTACGATTAGGAGATCAAACTCCTCACTTCTAACTTTTTGTATTTCTAGCTCATTTTCTAATAAGTCTTCGGCAGAAATATATTTTACTCGCTTTTCTGGATTGTTCTCAAGAACCTTATTACCAATAGCTTGTAGCAGATGTGTTTTTCCTGAACCTGATTCCCCATAAATATAAAGGGGATTATATTTTAATCCTAAGTTTTTTACTACTTCTAAGGCTTCTTTCTTTGCTAAAGCATTACCATCTTTTTCTAGAAAATTTTCAAGTTTATATTTGTTATTTAAGCCTGTATTGTTCATCATTTAAACCTCTTTTTCTTTTATACTATAAGTATAACAAAACAGATGGACAATATTTGTCCGTCTGTTAATTTTTTTTCTTAAAACAACTCATCAAACAAACTCAGCTGGTTATCCTCTGGCATATTGCCAAGAATCCCCATCTCATCCATCTTTTCAACCAAGGTTGATGAGAGTCCACCACGCTTGCGTAGTTCTGTTTTAGAGAGGAATTCTCCCTCTTCACGCGCTCGCACCAACTGCTTAGCAACGTTCTCTCCCAGACCATCCATTGCGACAAATGGTGGAATCAGTGTATCTCCGTCAATGATGAATTCAGTCGCATCACTACGGTAGAGGTCTAACTTCCCAAACTTGAAACCACGTTCCCACATTTCATTGACAATCTCAAGAGTCGTGTAGAGATCGATTTCTACATTAGAGGCTTCATTGTTCTTCCGTTTTTCAGCGATCTCTTCCATTCTACGCTTAATGGCATCCAAGCCCGCACCCATGGTCTTGATATCAAAAGCCTTAGCGCGGATTGAGAAGTAAGCACAGTAGTAATAAATGGGATGATGAACCTTGAAGTAAGCTACACGAAGGGCCATCATAACGTAGGCTGCCGCATGGGCTTTAGGGAACATGTACTTAATTTTCCCACAGGATTCGATATACCACTCTGGCACCTTATTGGCCTTCATGGCTTCGATATAGCCATTTCTCTCCTCTTCGGAAATCTTGAGCCACAAGCCCTTACGTACCCGTTCCATGATGGTAAAGGCCATCTTAGGTTCGAGACCAGCATGCATGAGGTAAACCATAATGTCGTCCCGACAACCGATAACAGTCGATAGGTCTGCTATTCCTTGCTTAATCAGATCTTGAGCATTGCCCAGCCAAACGTCGGTACCGTGGGACAACCCTGACAACTGAAGCAATTCTGCAAAAGTCGTCGGATGGGTTTCATCGACCATCCCTCGAACAAAGTTGGTTCCAAACTCTGGAATCCCCAGCATACCCGTCGGAGTTCCGATTTGCTCAGGTGTTACCCCTAACACATCCGTCCCAGAAAAGAGGGCCATCACGCCTTCATCATCCATAGGGATTTCATTAGGATCAATCCCAGACAAGTCCTGGAGTTTTCGAATCATGGTCGGATCATCATGTCCCAGTACATCGAGTTTGAGGACGTTCTCGTCGATATCATGGAAGTTAAAGTGAGTGGTCTGCCATTCAGCTGTCACGTCATCTGCTGGATATTGGACAGGCGTAAAGTCGTAGACATCCATGTAGTTAGGAATAACAACGATTCCCCCTGGGTGTTGTCCTGTTGTCCGCTTGACACCAGCCGCACCTTGAGCGAGGCGTTCTACCTCTGCGTCACGATAAAACTTGCCATAATCTCGCTCGTAACCCTTGACAAATCCATAAGCGGTCTTGGCAGCCACCGTACCAACCGTTCCTGCACGGAAGGCATATTCCTCACCAAAGATATCACGCACATCCAAGTGGGCACTAGGCTGGTCTTCTCCCGAGAAGTTCAAATCAATATCGGGCACCTTGTCTCCATCAAAACCAAGGAAAGTCTCGAAAGGAATATCTTGCCCATTTTTGCTGAGTTTGTGACCACATTTAGGACAGTCCTTATTGGGCATATCAAATCCTGAACCGTAAGAACCATCGGTGATAAACTCGCTGTACTGACACTGACCACAGACATAGTGAGGAGAGAGAGGATTGACCTCTGTAATCCCAATCATAGTCGCAACAAAACTAGAACCGACAGACCCACGAGAACCAACCAAGTAACCCCGTTCATTGGAACGTTGTACCAGCATCTGCGATGCCAGATAAATCACAGCAAATCCATTCCCCAGAATAGAAGTCAATTCTTTTTCAATTCGCAAATCAACAATATCTGGCAGCGGATTTCCATAAATCTCAAAAGCTTTCTTATAGGTCAACTCAGCAACTGTTTCTTCAGCCTTGGCGATGAAAGGCGTGTACAAGTCACCCTTAACAACCTCAACGGGTTCAAAGATTTCTGCCAAGGCATTGGGATTTTCAATAACCAGTTTACGAGCCAGTTCCTCTCCCAAGAAGGCAAATTCATCCAACATCTCATTTGTCGTTCTAAAATAAGCCTTGGGAAGTGGTGCTGGTTGGGCATGTTCACCATGACCGATAGTTCGGTTAATCATCGCCCCCTGTCCCAAACTACGGACGATAATTTCACGGTAAATCTCTTCTTCCGGTTCGATATAGTGAACATTTCCCGTAGCCAAAACGGGCTTGCCAAGGCGGTCTCCAACCTCTATCAAACTCTTGATAATGGTCTGGAGTTCCTCCATATCCTTGACCTGCTCTTTGGCAATCAAGGGAGCATAGATAGCTGGTGGCATGACCTCGATAAAGTCATAATACTTGGCCACCTCAACCGCCGCATCCACGCCCTGGGAAACGACTGCATCAAAAACTTCACCTTCAGAGCAAGCTGAACCTAAAATCAAACCTTCCCTATGAGCATCTAGAACCGTTCTTGGAATCCGTGGCACTCCTTCAAAGTACTTGGTATTAGACAAGGAAACCAGCTTAAAGATATTTTTTAACCCTACTTGATTCTTGACATAAATGGTTGCATGTTTAATCCGAGCTTTTTTATAAGAATTTGGGCTAATCAAATCAATGTTGAGTCTAGCTAAATCGGTCACACCATGTTTTTCTGCTACCTCTTTGATAAAGATGAAAAGCAGGCGACCTGTAGCTTCCGCATCGTAGTTAGCCATGTGGTGATGTTCCAAAGCCACACCAAAACGCTTGGTCAAAGGCCCCAAACCATGACGTTTATACTCAGGATAGAGATTTCTAGCAAACTCAAGTGTATCAATAACTGGCTGACTAATCCTTGGAAGACCATGACGCTCATAGTTGACATTCATAAAGCCAACATCAAAGGTCGCATTGTGAGCGACTAGGACAGTATCCTTGCAGAATTCTTGGAATTCTTGCAAAACTTGTTCTAGTGGTTTGGCATTTTTGACATGGTCATCTGTAATTCCAGTCAACTCAGTAGTAAAAGCTGACAAGGGATGCCCAGGATTGATAAATTCATCAAATTCAGCAATGACATTCCCCTTGTACATCTTAGAGGCCGCAACCTGAATCAAGTCATTATAGATGGCTGATAACCCCGTCGTTTCCACGTCAAAAACTACGTAGGTTGCTTCTGACAAATCCATCTCCACTTCGTTATAAACGATAGGAACACGGTCCTCCACAATATTAGCTTCCATTCCATAGATTAGCTGAATTCCCGCTTTCTTGGCCGCCTTATAGCCGTGTGGGAAGGATTGAACATTCCCGTGGTCCGTGATAGCAACCGCCTTGTGTCCCCACTTAGCAGCTGTAGCAACAATCTCCTCTACTTCTGGCAGAGCATCCATGGTCGACATGTTAGTATGAGCATGAAACTCAACCCGTCGTTCTCCTTCTGGCATCAAATCCTTCCGCTCATAGTGAACAACTTCCTGCACATCTTGTACATTCATGGTCAAATCACGGGTAAAGTTATTCATCTCTACATTTCCACGGACACGAAGCCAAGAATTCTTTTTAATGAGATCAAATTTCTGAGCTTCCTCTTCATTTTTAACCCATTTTTGCATAGAAAAGCTGGAAGTATAGTCCGTCATCTTAAAATTAATCAAGACACGCCCTGTTCTGGTCACTTTTTGCTCCACATCAAAAACAACCCCTTCAAAGACCAGACGATTTTCCTCCGTCGTCACTTCGATCATAGGAGTAATCTCCGCCTTATCTAGCTTTGGCTTAGCCGCAGCCTTTTTGGCTTGAAAATCAAAGGCTGGCTTCTCTTCCGCTGGAGGAGGTGCCATCTGTTCCAGTTGTTCCATCGCACGGAGCGCTTCCTCATTGGCCGCTTGAACAATCTGCTCATTTTCAGCATGAAAGGCCTCTTCCTGCTCTTGGGTCAGCACATCATTCTTCTCGACTTGACAATTAAAAGTTGGAAAGCCAAATTTTTCAAGTTGTTTAGCTAAATTAGGAAGGTGATTTTTCTTAAAGTGTTCCTTATCAATCGCCTCGGAACCCTCAATAAAGAGTTGATTTCCATCAGCATGAACTTGCAAATTCTGATAAAGAGATTTAAAACCTTGACTAGTACATGGGCCTTCAGAGAAAGCCTCCCTATAGTAGGACTGCAAGAGCTGATTTGAAAATTCTTGAGACCGAGCCTTGATTTCGAAAACAACTTTATTGCCTGTCTTAGAAAATTCTTCGCTCAAACCTTTCTTTAATTCTAAAAAGATTTCAATCGGTAAAATATTAGAAAATACGAAATGAAACTCCCATACCTTACTAATTTTATGAACTACAACTCGCTCAATATCAGCCTGTGATAAAGCAGGAGCCTGTCGCATTTCAGCAGGCATCCCCAGTTGATTCATCAAAATTTCAAAACTGTTTGACATTCATTTCCCTCACATTATTCTTCTACTATTTTACCATATTTAGAAAAAATATATAGCTAGTATCTTTCCTTAAAGACTGCTACTTTTAACAAATGACTCTATAATATTTGTAGTGGATAAATCCCCTATGGATATTATGGAGCTTATTTTGGTGTAGAAAAAAGTCCCATAAAATCTATAATGAAAAGCGACAAAACAACTCATTAGAAAGATTCATATGGAACTATTACATTTTATCACGAAACTGCTTGACATTGAAGATACTGATATCAAAATTATCAATGTTATTAATAGGGTTACACACAAGGAAATCATCGCCAAACTGGAAGCGACCAATAATCTCATCAAACTTATCAAGCGCAATGCCTTTGGTTTTCGAAACTTCGAAAACTTCAAAAAACAGATTTTTATCGCTCTAAACATCAAAAAAGAAAGGACGAAATTCGTCCTTTCTTTAGCTTAGCTTAGCTTTTCTTCAACCCACTACAGTTGACAAAGAGGCAAATAAAAAAGATACACTTACGTATCTCTGTAATTAATCGGGAAGACAGGATTCGAACCTGCGACACCTTGGTCCCAAACCAAGTACTCTACCAAGCTGAGCTACTTCCCGAGTTAAAAAGAAAAA
>NZ_RQZB01000013.1:0-55226 GCF_003859975.1 Streptococcus sp. OH4692_COT-348 | reverse complement strand
GTGTTCTAAAGGCTGTAAAACTAAAAGCTGGTGCGAAATACTCAATGACATTGATTGTAATATCCCTTGTATCTGATTGCCTGCCTCGACTGTCTGTGACATAAGCTCGAATAGTTGCTGAACCGTTGAAATTCATCATTCCTAAACGGCCTCCATTTTCGGAAACACTATTTTTCTTGTTTACAATTTCAGCACGATATCCAGTTATGGTAGAACCATATGCACCAGATGGACTAGTAAAGTTGACCTGAATATCCGAAATAATTTGTAAGAAGTTGTTTCCATTCAAGAGTTGTCTTGCAGCTGTATTCATGTCTGTTAGTGAAAGACTAGCAAATGTAGGTTTTACACTTTCGGGTATCGCCATATACCATCCATTCGAATAAACATCATTTCCTACTTGAGTATTTCCATTATATGTCCGTAGGCAAATATCCATTGTACCTGAACTAGCTTTGGTGTTGTGTCGTGCAAGATCAAGGCTGGGGACGAAAGAAACACTTGTAGTGTGGTTCTTACCCAAGTCAATCCAATCACTTCCAAACACTCTATACCACACTTGATGAGTGAAGGAACTCGATTTTCGGTCAATGGTAAGAGTATGAAGACTTCCTAACCTCCTATCTCCTGATAGGGCGTTGTCGTTTACCCAACTAGATCGAGCAATAGGAGATAGTGTAAAGGTTGAAGAAACGGTAATTGTTCCATGAATACCATTGTTTGGATTAAATGTGCATGAGAAAGGAAAGGATTTAATACCGTCGGAATTATGACTAACAGAGCTGGAACCTCTAGCAAGCGTGTACTCCTCGCCTGAGGTTTCCCAAGTCGGCCTACTACTGTGCACATTACTACCATCTAAATTAAGAGAAAGGGTACTATCTCCTTGTTTGTTAAACGTGGGATAACCGCCAGTTCTACTAACTGTCAACCTCCAGTTAACTGTTGAGGAGTTAGCGGAGATATCCTGATTTCCTTGGTCAATGTAAACATTTAAGTACAGGCTGTTGTTTGAATTACTAAATTTCGCCAAAATTCTATCCTCCTACGTATCGTATGACATTCACATCTTGATTTAAATAGTATTCCTCAGTTCTAAATCTTCCGATTTGAACGGATGCTGTAAAGATACCATTATCAATATTGATAACACCTTGAGAAATGTACATAACCTCTTTACCAGCTGAAAACATTGATATGCGATCGTGAGTCACCTTGATTGTCGAACTTGCATCATTCTTACCGATAATCAATCCCTCATTTGAGGAACTCATGTAAGTATCAATGAATTTCTTCAACTCCTTCATTCCTCCAAACTCGGTCGTGAGAAGCTCGAGTCTGCGACCTGCCTCAACTAAATCAGCCTCAGATTTTTTCTGATTTTCAGTATTTGCTTTTACAAAAGCATTGTAAGCTTTCTCAAGTTCTCCTAATGCTTCCATCGATGCTTTTGCTTTTAGCTCAGCTTCATGGATTTGTGTTTTTTCTGAAAGAGCATTAATTTGTTCCTGAGTCAGCCCTTGGTCTGCTTTAGAGTTTAGTTGTTTTTGAGTCTCTGACCAGTGAGGTTGCCAGCTCGTCATTGGTATGGCTCCAACTGTTAAAACGGCCCAATCAGCATTACCAATCCCTTCTAGTTCTCCGGTAAAAAATGAAACAGTATCGCCAGCGTTAAGATTTTTATTAGATGTAAAAGTAGCGCTCCAAACATCCAACTCAAAGCTATATGATAGCTTTATCCACTGCCAATTATCACTAGGGTTTTCACGAATTCCAAAAATAAGTGTACTGTTATCACTCCTCCACCATTTAGCGCTTAATGTGTACTGTTTACCAGATTTCAAAGGTTCAGCTAAGATGAAATTTTGTTGATGCTTATTTCTCCATCCAGTATTTGAATCTAGTAAGATATTACCTGATTGCTCTGTCGTCCCAAATAAAGCTGTCCACTTATATCTTGCAGGATCTTGACTATCTGATTCATTAAAGTCCGTTAGAGTGCCTAAATAGCGCTTATTCGTGCTATCTGTTGTACTGAAACCATCACGACCATCCGACGAGTTAGCCCATGCCCTGTGAAAATAAGGAGTCCGACCATCAACACCAGCTTTCCCAGGTATGCCTCGAGGCCCATCATCGCCTTTAAATTTTGTCCAACGATAATCAGTGGGATTCATGCTATCAGTAGGATTAAAGTCCTGATACATACCTATGTAAGGCTTAATAAAAACAGTTTGACTAAAACCTCCTCCGGTCGCATCATCAGCATAGGCAATGTGGGTGTACTGTGTGCGTCCATCGACACCTTTTAAACCAGGAATGCCACGATCTCCTTTTGGACCTTGCAAGCCTTGAAGTCCTGGTGCTCCTTGCTCCCCACGTTCGCCTTGAGGCCCTTTAGGTCCAGGTTCTCCCTTGTCACCTTTCTGCCCGTTTTGACCATCTGAAACGTTCACAAAAGAAATTTCATCGATAGCCACTTGGTTATTATCTATATATGCTGAAACAGTGAGTGTTGAGGTTCTATCAATAGTTGAACCACGTACAAGATATTTCATCCCTGTTGAAACAGTACCATCTAGTGACCAGCGCCATGTGACACCAGTTACAATAGGCTTCCCTCCTCTATAAAGAGTTGGTGTTACAACACTTTCACCACTACCATTCTTAAAAATTACACCTTTGTCGGTTGATAATTTGATGATATAAGGTTTTGAATTCTCAAAAAGTCGTTCAAATGCTGATTTGATGCCAGATGATAACTTATTCTCCAAAGCTTTAAAGTTCGCAAAGGTAGTCTTGTTACTTGAGGGATTTGTAAAACTAATTTTTTGTTCTGAAATTCTCGCTTTTACAATTAAAGCAGGGTTAAAGCCATCATCATAAATCTGTATAGTATCTCCGATTTCAGCATCTACGAAACCATCTACTTCATAAGTGATAGCTGGATAACAATGCTGTTTTAATTTTAAGTAAGCAAGTCGTCTCAGTTCATTTGGCTCATCAGTGTCAAAGTGAAAATCTCGTCTTGTCCACTGGTCATTAGCCGTTGAAGAAGTGAAAGTTGAAGGATAGAGCTGCATAGAAATAGGAGCGTAAAGCGATTGACCTCTCTGGTAAAACTCTACTTCTCCTTTCTCATTCTTAATTGACCATTCTCCCAAATCAGCGATTGTCAAAACCTCTTTTTCAGGATCTGTTTCTTTTTCCTTTTTCTTGGGAGGTCTTAAAATCCGCTTCTCAGTATTAGAAGGTCCACCTTTCTTACTCGTAGTCACAGTCTGTTCAATAGAACCATCAGAACGGGTAGTTGTAGTTGTTGTAATCCGTGTCTTGTCAGCTAGCTTCGTTATTTTCGTATGGACTATGGTCTTACTCTTGGTTCCATCTGAAGCTGTGCGAATGATAGTCTCAGTTGTTGAACCATCTGAATTCTTTACTCTCTGGCTAGATAGATGACGCTCTCCGCTATCTTCAACTTCTACAGTTGGCATTTTACCTGTCGGTCGGATAGTGTTAAAAATGCCAGTCTTATCGATTTCACGAGTTATAGACCCGATATTTTTACCATATGTCAAGCTGATGTCTGTTCTTTCTCGTCCAACACCTTGATGCTCACCATCGTTCTCATGATATACATTTACAGTGAATGCTTTAATAGAACTATCTGCATGGAGCTTTGTGTCAAAATCAATCTCCGCACCAAATTGCTTCGCTAAATTGAGTAGTCGAGCTAGCTTGGTCTCCTGATTAGTCCATTCAAGCTTGAGCTGTTTCTCTGAAATCTCATTGATTCCAACAGATAGTAGAGTATAATTCAGCAAATCCATTTCCTTGCAATATTCTACAAAGGTCATCGCTTTAGTGGCTTTATAAGGATTTGCATACTCATTGATTAACTCAAGATTGAGGTTGATACAATTGACTTTGATAGTTTGTTCGTTCTCAATTACTTTATGAACGGTAAAAAGATGCGTTCTATCTTTGTATTCGAAAGAAATAAAAGCTTTCTCGTTTAGATGATTGTGAATCTTCGTAAGAGCAGAGTCTGTATTCAAAACTTTCTTAGCAACAGTAAAGTCAAAAGTCGATGAACCAGTTTCGAGATTGCGAACCCATGCGTCATCATAATAGTTCAATGCGCCCTGCTTATCATTATCTATTGATGCTACTTGACGCAAATTCATATCATGGATTGTTAAGAGCATTGCTACAACCACCTCTCTTCAAATTTTACTGATACAGTAGGTTTCTTTTTAACCCAGCTTGATGTATAAATCTCAAGTTGACTTTTCCCAGGAGGAAGCGTAATCCATGAAGAACCATGGACCCTATCTCCAAACTTATTGATCCCATCAACCATGATTGTGTCTTCCTCGCTGTTAATGACGATTGTAGAACCAATTGGATAGCGATTGGGGATATCTTTGGCCGTTGAGACAAAATCTTTTTGATACATGAATTCGTCTAGATACATGTGTGATAGCAATGGACGGTCTCTAACTGCCCCTAGCGTAATATGAATTTTTGCTGATTTTTTACCTTTTATTTCAGGTACAACAAAACTATAATGAGAGCCTTTAAAGTACACATGCAGCCTATCATCATTTCTTCTCAGCTCTGTCCAACCTTTATTCGCAAAGAAAGGATCTTCAGTTTCTCCTTGAGGACCGGTTCCTATGAAATACCACCACTTGATGTATTTATATCCACCTTTGCCATCTGTAGTAAATACACTATACTCACAGTCCACCGTTGTGTAACGCTTATACGTTTCAACACCGTACAAAAAATCCCCATTCGTATCTGATACTGTAACCTTTATGAACCCACATTGACTGGCAATGGCAGCCATAAAAATCTGTCGCCATAGGAGATAATCATTTAAGGACCCCACCTCTCCATTGCTATCGGCAGGAATGGTCCACGTTAAGCTTTGGGCGTTATTTTTGTTTTTCTCCAAAGCTCCTATGTCTGACAGTTCAATATGGTTCCCTCCCCACATATCTGATGTATTTAAAGTTCCAACTAAGCGTTCCTTGTTATCGTTTGTGATAGCTACGCCCTTATCAGAGTTTTGAAATCCTCTCAAAATGTTAGAACCTCTATAATCCAGCAGAACTTGGGAAGCCGTCGTTATTTCAGCATCAATTTCCTCGCGATTGCCCATTTCAAAGGTTGACTTAGAATTGACAACCCCAACATAGCCATTATCAGAGTTGTTTTTGATGGTGATGATTGGGTAAGTATCAACATTTCCATCGTTATTGATGTTAAAGACAAACTTACCTGTTTCGAATGTCGGATTAGACACTTCTTTGTATGCTGACGAATGAGCTACACCGTCTGGAACGATGAATTTCATTGAGCCAGTTGATCTACGACCAATCGTTTCCTGCATCGAAATACTTTCAATAGGCATGGCCAGATAGTATTTATCAGGCTCATCTGAGAAGACAAGTTTTTTAGCACTGCTGACATTAAAAATACCCGCAAGCTTATGCTTGAGGGCATTTCTATCTTTAGACCAAATAGAGAATTTTACTTCAATGAATTTCGCTTCTATGGTTTGTTGTTGAATATTTACTCCAACGCTTGCAGTATAAGATGTTGTGATAGAACGATTATTCCCAATATCTCGTTGAATATCATGAATTTCGATAAGTTCACTTAAATCGAATTTGTTAAAATTCATAGTAACCACACTCATTCAAGTACTCCTCTCATCATCATTTGTAGTTTTTCATATTCTTTTTGCTTCTTAGTAATAATATCCGTAACTACAGTACTATCCATATAAGTATCTGAGTCTTTATTAAGGATAGCGGTAAGCAATTTTTCTAAGCTTGATCTCAGAATCCTCATCTCAGACACGACTTTATCTGTATCTTGTCCGTTTTGAGCATTAGTAGTTTGAACAGTGATATTACGCTGAGCCGCTTCCATTTCTTGCAAGAATTTAGCGTCACTCGGAATCCCGATACCAGAAGCATATTTAGGAACACCCATCTCACGCATCAATCTTCTTGTCTTATCCGCTCGCAAGACCTTTGAACCTCTCGGAAGAGGAAGTAAGACATCTCTGCCTTGAGGAATGAAGCTCTGACCATTTGGAAGAGTAACCATTTCCTTGTAGTTGCTGTTCCTTTGGTCGTTGACAACGGCAAGGCCACCAGGGTGATAGTTGGTACCGTGAGCATGCTTACTCGCAAAGATATTCGTAAAGAAATTACCAGTCACGCTATCAATCCAGCTCTTAATACCCGAAAGAACACCAGAAGCATTATCTCGAGCGTTAATAGTAACAGTTTTGTCCTGAATACCGTTTACTCCCGTTTTCACCTCGCTAACAGTCGCAGAAGTACTATTCTTAGCAAGAATATCCACTGGATTATATTGCTTAATACCATTAATGGCACTGCTTGTCTCGTTTCTAACGCCACCAGTCTGATCAGTCGCAAACAGGCCGATAGGTGCTTCTTGTTTGGGCGAGTTTACACTTGCTTGAGCGCTTCCGACAGCCGCACTCGTATTATCTACTGCATTTAAAGATTTAGTCTCGACAGCCGCAAAATTCCAAGCTGTAATTTTATCAATAGATAATCGACCATTATTTAAAACATTCGTAGGGTCTACCTTCAAATCTTTTGTAAATGGTGTGGTCGCATTCCAGGTTGTTAGAGTATCAGTAGAGCGAGCAACTGCCTTTCTTAGGCTTTCATCAGTAGCGAGCAACTCCTTCTGTTTTGGTTTCAGATTTTCATAATTAGACAGAGCTTTCGAGGCTTCATCTGCCTTGTTCATGATATCTGTATTCTTCAAAAGAAGTTCCTTGACTTCAGCTGGCATACTGTTCCATGTTTTAAGATGAGTTTCACTGTCAAAGATAGCTTGTAAGCCAGTTTGGTTCTTGACAATCACTTGTTTCTCTTCGAGAGTCATGTCTTTCCATTTACCAGATTCGACAAGAGCCTCAGCAATAGTCGCACGAGCATTCGAGTTGATTTCCGCAGTTTTAGCAATAAACTGCAATTGTTCCCAACCTTCCGCAGACTTGGCAGCCTCACCGATAACTTCCTTAACATTGGATTTTACTTGGAAATTCCCATTCTTATCAATGTTACCTACCAACAACGACCAGGCATCGTTAGCCTCTTTCACTTCCTTGCTCATCTCACTAGTATAGTTAGCAAGGATGCTGTGTGAATTACCTACCTTTTGAGAAGCTACCGCAGCTTTCTTTCCGATTTCTTCATAGGACAAACCATATTCTTCCAGAACCTTCTTGGCTTCTTCCCAATAGTTCCAACTTTGACCAGTTCGAGTTTTTACCTTATCATCGAGATTTTTCATGACCTGGTAGTACTTACTTCCCAGAGCTTCCATGGTTTGAGTATGGTTTGCTTCTAGGGTCTGTAGTTTCTTGTTGTAAGTTTCTTGATCAATGGCTTTCCCATCAAGCAACTCTTTCAGCTCACTCTTTGAGTTCTCGTAGAGTTTCTTTTCTTCGTCAAGAGCTTGCTTCAAAACATCTTTAGTATGCTTCAATTGCGTTTCATTCAGACTTCTGACATCGCCATTCAAAGCTTGTAAAGCTGCCTTCTGTTGCTCTGCTGACAAATCCATCATGGAGAGTTTGGCCTTAATCATCTCATTCTGATTGTTCAGGATGATTTCTTTTTCCTCCTGAGAGAACTTACTTGCATCACCATTGTGTCGCTGATAAATCTCATTGATTTGATTCATCATAGACTCAGTATTAGATACCATTTGCCCATTTCTTTCCTTAGCTTTTGCGATATCTTCTTCACTAAGTCCCCATTTGGCACCGAGTTCTTCCATGCGCTTATTGGTTTTATCCGCAGCAGCAGCAATCTCTTCGTAGAGCTTTTTAAAGGCTCCAGATACCTTATCAGCATCTCCAGTATGAGTACCGAAGTTTGCGACTGCTGTACTAGTTTCATCCACTGTTTTTTGAAAGTTTCGCAACTCTCCACGCTGAACGTCGCCTAAAGTAGAGCCGAATTCCTCCGCTTTGATGCGAGCTTCGTCCTTTTTATGGCCCAAATAAACTAAACCACCAGCTAATAAAGCAGTTCCTCCAAGTAACAACCCAATTGGATTAGAAAGGGCCCCAACAGCTCCGGATAATAGCGATGTTTTTGAAGTAACAGCTCCTACTCCGTTTGCTAGAGATGTAGCTTCGCTACCTAATTTGGATACTCCAAATCCATTTTTAAATAAATTAGATACGATTCCAATTCCTTTTGAAATCCCGCCTAATCCTTTTACAAAACTACCTATTATTGATGTTCCTTTTCCAAACAACTTCAATGCAGGACCGGCAGATGCTGCCATCATCCCCCATTTAAGTATATTTTCTCGTTGCTCTTTTGAAAGAGAACTAAATTTCTTAGCTAGATCAGCCAAATGACTTATCCAAGGTTTTCCGGCTGTTAATCCATCTTTTAAGGCATCTAAAAGCGGACCCCCGAACTCAATTGCAATATCTGTTACTTCATTTTTTAGCATTTGAAGTTTTGACTGCATCGTTTCGTAACGTTTCCCTGCTTCATCAGACAATGCTTTACCTTTGCTCCACTCATTGTTGGCAACCCCCATGGCTTTCCCCATGGTTTCAGCTGCAAGCCCCAAAGATTTCAGCATATTAGATTGTCGAATACCTGTCAATCCAAGAACTTCTAAGATTTTATTTGTATCTTTTCCTCTTTCACCGGCTTTACCTAAACCTTTTATAAAGTCTTGCAATGCTTCAGCAGGTTTGGTTCTCCATTTTTCTGCAAATTGTTCAGCAGTCATACCGGCTGTATCGGCATAGACTTCGAGTTCTTTCCCTCCTTCTGACACCGCTTTAGAAATGCCCGTCAATGTTTGCGTCATAGCTGTTCCACCAGCTTCGGCTTCAATACCTACAGAACTCATCGCTGTTGACAATCCAAGGATTTCAGGCATTGTTAAGCCGGCTATCTTACCGGATGCAGCCAAACGATTAGCCATTTGAACAATATCGCTTTCTGTTGTTGCAAAATTATTCCCTAACCCAACAATTGTAGCACCAAATTTAGCAGACCAACTATCAAGATCATCGCCTTTAACCTGCATAATGTTTCCAATTTTTGCAATGGAGCTAGCGGCATCTTGAGCGCTTAGATTGGTTGACACCCCAAGGTCAATCATGGTTTTTGTAAAACCCTCGATTGAACCAATTGGAACACCTAATTGTCCGGCAGCTTCTGCAACACCAGCTATTTCTGTTGCACTAGCTGGCATAGTTTTAGACATTTTTCTAATGCTTGAACTCAATTCATTAAATTGTTCCGGTGTACCGTCAACCGTCTTTTTTACTCCTGCAAAAGCTGACTCATAATCCATCGCTGCTTTTACTGCTAACCCAGCGCTTGCTACTAGCGGTGCAGTTACGCCCGTAGTCAATTGTCCGCCTATTTTAGAAGCGTTATTTCCAAAATTCTTTAATCTATCGCCACTTTTGTTTAACCTTTCGCTTAAATCGGTCATTTTATTAGCAAAGCTATTCTCTCTACCGACAGCGACTAAAGCTTCTTTAACACGATGAAGTTGCCCTTCCATCGCCGCTAACTTAGCGTTTTCACGCTCAATCTCAGCAGCAGCCTTGTCGAACTTAGCTGTACCAGGTTCGAGAGTATCGAAACTTTTCTTCATCTCGTCAAGGACTTTTCTTTGCGATTGAATCGCTTGACCAAGTGTCTTGTACTTAGCTTGAAGCAAGTCCGTATTTTTCCCATTGTTTTTAAGGGAACTATCTAGCGCCTTTACATTGCTTTGAAAGTATTTAACCGCATTCTTAGCACCATTTAGAGTAGGATTGAACTTTGACACGTCCAGCCCTAGCTCGATATACATTTGACCTAACGGCGTTCCACCTGCCATTCAAATCCTCCTTTTTAAATCATTTCTAGAAAATCAGCAAGATCCATGACTTCCTCAGTTTTAGCAGATTCGGTTTCACCAAGAACGCCCATTAGGTCCTCCCAGCTCGTATCCATAACATCGCGAATACTCATACCATATGGCCCCTCAGTAGCTTGCTTGACAAACCCATAAAACCGTTTCAGTGCTTCACTTGGCTTTATTTTTTCTCCTTTGGGTCAACATCACCCACCAGATGAGAGTAGATGTCTGCAAATACCGCAAAAATATCTGCCATATCCGTGAATTTCAAAAGCTCTTCCACTTCCAAATCTTCAAACAATGAGGCGATAAATTCCAATTGCTTGTCTAATTTCTCTACATCTGATACATCAGATGATAGTGCTTCATTGAGAATCAAGTAGTCGCGATAGTCCTTGGTAGTAATTTCCTTACTTGTCTTTTGAACATCTTGACCCTTTTCATTTTTAATTAAAAATTTAACTTTAGCCATTTACTTTCCTTTCTAGAAAAAGATAAAAAGAGAGCTTGCGCCCTCTTCCTACCCTGCAGCAACCATTTTAAGTTGTCCTTTGAATTTTTTGAGCTTAGTTTCGTCCTTACCAATGTATTTCACATAGTAAAGACCTTCTGTTCCAGTATCGTCGCTTGCGATAGCAGAAAAGCTCAAGTTGTCGTCTGACAGTTCTTCTTGCTTATCTTTAAGTGTTTCAAGCTCTTCAGCATCCATTGAGAACTGACCTTTAAAGAACCCTACCTGCGCCTGAGTCCCATTTGCAGTCTTAGATTCAAGCATTACTGAGCAGAATGGTGCAGTAGTATCAGCGCCGATACCAATGATTTCATCTTTCACTTGGTGTCCAAGGATCTTAGCCAATACCGTTGGAGGGATATCAACCGCAGTCATTTCCATCTTCACATCGCCCACACCACGGTTTGATACGTGATAAGCAACGTCACTACCGTATGTTTTCACCGGATCACTTGCAAGACCAGAAATTTTAGCAGTACGAGTCGCACCTTCTCCTGTCTTACCTTCGATTACGAAAAGGTTTTGTCCGAGCGTTGGAGCGGCGTTACCATCCAACACACGAATTGTCATACGTTTAAAACCAACTAATGCCATTTATAGCACCTCTTTCTTTAATTTAGTATTCTTCGTATAGAGTACTCTGACCTTTATAGGTTCGAGCATCTACATAGCGTTTGATTTCTGGAATCCATTCATCCAAACCACCAACGGTCTGATAAAATCCCTGGTCTTCCATAATCTTTTCAATTTTTCTTTGGAGTTCTTTGCACTCCATGTAGTTTTTAGACTCTACATTGACCTGATAGAGAAATGTCTTGGCCAAACTAGTATTACTACCATGAGCCGTCTGCATGGGCGGACCAACTGGTCTAATGACGATACTTGTCTCATTGCTTGGTAGTGATTCCGGCCGATTAAAAGACTTGATGCTGATTCCAACTAAAGTCTCATCTTTTTTCAAAGTCTCATAGAGTTCGTTGAATTTATCTTTGACCATCTAAAAACCTCCTATCTTCAAATGACTAGCCATTCTGTATTTGTAGGTTTTAGCATGAGCCTCTGAGAATCGTCTAATAACACCGAAACCTCTCGGATGCGGATTCTTGCTATATCCAAACTCATTCAAATGGACCAAGCGCCAACGAGAGCCTTCACCAAAACCAATCTTCACAACAGGAACGCCAGTAGCAAGACCAGTCACACGTCCAGCAGTAGCACTTTCAATAGTGGCTCCAGTATCTTTGTAGACTTGCAAAGCACCTTTAAATTCTTCCAAGGTTTCATTTGCGACTTCTTTCAAGGCACGACTAGTAGCACGTTTGACTTTAGCATCACCAAGACGAGCGTCAATGTTTCTAAGAACATCATCAAATCCTCTCAATTCTGCTCCACTAGACATCTTGACCACCACCAATAATGACTATCAAAAAATCCCGATTATCAAAATCAGGACGAACATCTATAATTTGCCATTTTTCGCCATTAAGACGATTGTCGCTAACTTCGACAAAATGCTCATTCTTCGGCTGATAATCAGATAAAGGGTCTCGAATTTTAAGAGTCATCTTAGCTTTCATCGACTTCCCAGTTGCGATTTCAATATCTTTAAAACTAGGAGAGTAAACTTGCCCCATTGTGTAAAAAGCCTTCTCGTGACTCACATCGCGACCATGAAACCCCTCCTCGACTTTAGAAGTATAGAAAGTCAAGGGGGTTCTTAGGTCTCCGTTTTGAGCCTCTGGCTTCTTGTAACGATAGCTAGGACGATTAGTCTGATAGGACATCAGATATTGTTACTTCTGTTTGTTTTTCTGCCCATTCAACAAAGCCAGGTAATGCTTCATTGATTTCATCAAAACGTTCTTTTGTCGCTTCAAATTCTGAACCAACTGAGCGATATTGACCTTCTTTAAGGTCGTAAAATTCTTTCAAAACCTTAATCATCTATTTCCTCCGATTTATAATTTTCAAGAGATAACGCCATCAAATCTCCTTGAAAGTTTTGATAAAAAAATTCAACTTGATCATTGTAGGCATATCGTGCACGCTCTAAAATAAGTTCTCTCACTCGTGGATTGTGGTTTGTAGTACCCACGATTTGAAAAATAGCCTGTTCAGAGCTTTCTAACATTCTGGAGAGGTTATCATCCTCTACGTCGTGAAAAATCCTCATTCTCTCCTTGAACGCAGTAAGGAGAAAATGAGGTTCTACTTCGGCAGTCATGACTCAACTCCTAAATTAAGCTTCAGGGAATTTTAAAGTCCAAACAGCAGCAGTCTTTTCATCGTGAGCTTTACCATAAGCAAATTGCTTAGCGGTGTAGAGATTCAAATCTTCCAAAGCATATGTTTCGGTAAAA
The DNA here is from genome assembly GCF_003859975.1 of Streptococcus sp. OH4692_COT-348. GTDB lineage: Bacteria > Bacillota > Bacilli > Lactobacillales > Streptococcaceae > Streptococcus. The sequence goes on along the minus strand of NZ_RQZB01000013.1, from coordinate 42,404 downwards.
CGTCCAAATTCAATACCACCGCCTACGAAAGCATCGTAACGACCTTTGACAAATGTAGTGACTTTACCTGTAGTTTGTGCTACAGATTCAACTAAGATCAGGTTGTAAGGCATTGCAGTGACATAGACACCTTGAGCGTTCAAAGAAGTATATTGTTTCTTCACATCCCAAGCATCGGCTGGGTTAACAACCATCACGAGATTTCCTTCCACTGCAACTGGAGTTGTTCCGTCTGCTTTAACAGAGTGGTGTTTGTAAACCTTTGTCAATTCTTTGACTACAGTAGCTGAATCAGCAAAAGTCAACTTAGTTGTTTGAGCTTCCTTTTCAGCATGAGTTGTATGATCTCCAGAAACAGTCCCTGTAAGAGTACGAGAAAGACCGATAGGTTTATTGTCGCCGTCACCGTTCAAGTAGGCAGCTTCCAACGCAGCTGCAAATGCTTCGGTAATCTGAGTAGAAACAAATTTTTGCAACCAAGCAGGTCCGAATTTTTCAGAGTCTTTAGGAATTACAACAAAAGCAGTCAATTTATTTTGAATTGCTTCTTCATCGCTGAATTCTTGTTTAAGCTGTCCTTGGATTTCGGCATTGATTTTACCCCAAACTGCTTGACCAGTTTGAGTTGATTTAAGGAATTTCAAACGGATTCCCGCATTTTTAAGACCGATATGTTGAAGGAGTGGACGTGCCATAACCATATCTTCAAAGATGCGGTCGATTGTTTCTTGAGGGAATAGTTTTTCAACCCCTTTAGGAGCAGTTTTTTCAATGTTATTGAAAAACTCACGAGCTTCTGCAGTCAGCTTAGCATCGTATGGATTCAAGGCGGAAACTTCTTCACGAGCAGCATCACGAGCTTGAGCCATCATTTCATTGGTCATGGACTCGATCATGTCATTGTAAAGCTTCGCTTGTTCTTCTTGAGGAGCGCCATTTGTAACGGCATCCAAAAATGCCTGACGTTGTTTTTCGAATTGGTTAGATAATGTCATTGTCATTCTGTTTTCCTTTCTTAAAACATAAAAAGACCGAACCCTTTAGGTACAGCCTTGTTTGTGTTATTTTCTGGGCTTTCTGGAAGGTTGAATTTCTTCTGTACAAATTCGCTATTTTCGAAAGCCTCTTTTTCAATGTGTATATCTGGTTGTTTAGCTTCTAGCTTTTTAACTACCAGTTCTGCGATTTTATCAATATCAGGAGTCATTACTGACCTCATTTTCTCGATAAAATCACTTGGGATCATAGGAGTTTCAGTCGCAACCAAAGTCGGAGCGACTTCATTTGTAAACATAATCTTGTCTACAAATCCGTGATTCAAAGCTGATTCAGCATCAAACCACGTCGTCTTGTTCATCAATCCAAGCAAATCATCAAGAGCTTTACCAGTCTTATGAACATAGGCACTAGCAATAGATTTGTTAAACCCTTCTAGTACTCCAGCCTCATGAAGCAGGGTATTATGATCTCCATTTACTTGCGTTGAAACATTGTGGATCATGATTTGGGCAGTCGGACTGATTTCAACCGTATCTCCTGCCATTGCAATCACGCTTGCTGCGCTTGCTGCAATACCGACAATTTTCACGGTCACATTACCAGGATACGAGCGTAGAGCAGTATAGATTTCACTACCAGCATAAACATCTCCACCACCAGAATTGATATGAACCTCAATCGGTTCACCACTTTCAGGAAGGATGACATCTTTCGGAGCGGTTGCATCCCACTCAAGCCAATCGTAAAGCCATCTGTCATTGTTTGATACAATCGTACCCTTAATCGGAATTACTTTCATCTTCTTTCTCACCTCCTTTCTCTATTTGCTCACCAATTTGATAGTTTTTGGTGATGAGAGGTTTATCCCCCCATGGAACAGCTTCTAACCCGAGCTCAGCACGAACTTCGTTAATCAACATTGAGCCAGAAGAAATAAGTTTGTCAATGCTTTCAGCAAGTGCAAATTTATCTCTTTGGCCTTCTCCTACGATGACAAAGCGACTTAAATCGTCATATCTTTTTCTAGTTAGCAATGAAAAATTTAAACCATCACTCATCTTCTTAATAAGAGACTGAAAACAATAACTATTGAACATTTTTTGACTATTCTCTAGATTAGCCATGTCACCATGTAGCAAAGCTGTCGGAATACCTAATATATCCGCAACTTCATCATCAAACTGTCTTCTTAGTTTTTTTAATTCTTCAACAGATATATTTGAAGTTCCTGTAGTATTGGTTAACTCGCTGTATTCCATTCCGTCCTGAGATGGAACAATCGCAATCGTTTTGGTGCTAAATGACTTAAAAAGTCCATCAGCATAGGCTTGAAGTTTTTCTCGCATCTCCTTATCAAAACTTCCATTGTTTTTGGTTTTCAGAGTTCCTCTGATTTGATTATTCCTAGCCAAGGCCTCGACCAAACGAGTGTGCAACTTCTCGTAATCAGCAAATAAGTCCGAAATATAATCTTGCAGTCGATTATTGTTGTACTGTAAGAAAATCACTTCACTCATCCGAAAACGCTTCTCAAATGTGAAGCCTCTACAAGATACAAACTCAAACACATCATCATAAACAGCATATTTAGTTCGTGTAAAGGAATCTGCGACAAGCAACTGATCATCATCAGTAAGAAAAATTAGAACTTCGTTCTTAGTAATCAAACGATAAACAACTTTTTGCCAAAATTCAGAAGCTGACTCGTTTTTATTTGGCCTAACATTTAACAAGTAATCCCAATCAGAAGGCTTAACCTTACCGTTTTCTTGATATTTAAATGCTGACTTAGCAAAAATCCGAGCGATGAACTCAGCTGACTTATCAATCGCTAAGCTTTTGAGTTGCAGATTTCCAAACATCCGCTCAAGATCCTCAAACTCAAAAAAAACCTCTGGTACTTCGCGCTTAAATAAATTCAGTAACCCCAATGCACTTCCTCCTTTCTTTTAATTTCTGCCGGCCACCCACCCAAAATTTATGCTTTAAAAATCCCAACTATCAATCATGTCAAGGAATTCCCCAATATTTGACTCTTGCACAAGCTCACGCTTGTATAGAGCAGCTATCAAAGCATGGAACCCATCTGTCTTTCTTCTGACAGGCTCTTTCTTCAAGAAACGCTTATTGCCATCCTTGTCCTCTTTGACGTAGGTATTATCTGTATACCAGATCATAGAGTTATCATCCTCAAAGATAAAACGCTCATTAGCAAATCCATCTTCAATAGTTGGCGCGACTTTTGATTGAATAGCCCCAGGATTGCGCAAGAACTCATATTCAAACCCAGCCTCTTCCAAAAGAGGTTTCAACAAGTCCATTCTAAAACCATCGGCACATACAAGTTCAATTTGGTAAAGTTTGCTCCATTCGACAAGCTTAGCAATCAAAAGCCGTGGATCAATACTAGGACCGTCCACAATCGTAAACAGACCTCTTTCTGCCCATTCCTGGATAGGAGCTTTTGGTTTGAAAGCTTTCAAAAATGCTTTACGAGCAAATGAATGTTGCTTCCAGATAAATTCATCCCCATTCTTAAATAGCAATCCCACACTTGCAAAGTCTCGAATACTAGCATAGTCAAAACCTGCAACACATGAGCGTCCCTTCAAGTCGATACCAGGAGAACGCAAACAAGCAACTAGCTTTTCTCGAGAAGTCACATCTTTCTCAAGGTCAGCTTCAGGAAGATTCATCCGTTTTGTCATGAACTCCTGACGGCCAGATGGCTCCAACTCAAGGTCATCATAGTCAGCCTTGGTTCTAGCAAGCAACCTCTTAGCGTAAGGAGTGCTTTCATCCAACATCGGATTAGCTTTCGGCCAGTTCTTCATATCATCCACTTCATCCGCACTGTCTAACTTGCAGATGAAAGGAAAGAGCCTGAAATCATCAACCTCTCCATTCAAGATTTGCATAGACTTCTCTATCAGCTTGTCGTAAAATCCCTCTCGCACATATCCATTCGTCCCGTTGTAGAATGTTCGAGCATGAGCAATCTTACCAAGACCAGACCTTTGGACCTTCACAGCCTTGTCATCTTCAAACTGGTGAATCTCGTCAAACTCAAGACAACCATCACGAGCAGAGTCCATAGTCTTCGGGTTATTTGTCCGAAAAGAAAAGACCGAGTTGTTCGCTCGACCTGTGATAGACATTTTAGTTAGATAGAAATGATCCTCAAGACCACGTCTTTGAATAGTCTCATAGACCTCCTCAAACGAAACCTTACCCTGTTTCTCAGAGTTAGCAGTGATAGTCACGTCATAATCTCTGATAGGGTAGATAGGACTGATAAAGAACGATGACCTAGCAGACATGAAACCATTCTTACCACCTCCACGAGCCAAAGTATACAGATACTCATCGAAGTGTGGCTCCCCGTCCTCTTTCCTAAAAAGAAATATAAACGGAGTCAAGAAAAGCTGGTACTTGGCCAGAGGGAAAAAGTTCTTTTCCGCAAACCGAATGAACTTGTCGATTAAGTCATTATCAAAATATAGATCATCACGAGGATAGATTTTCTCCTTGATGATTTTAAACAGCAACTTTCTTTCCTTGTTGACGACAATTTCTCCACTCTCGGCCATTTTGATGTAGTCATCAACCAGCGGATGAGAAATCATAACAGATCGCTTCCAGACGTAGGTTTCTCAACAGGCGAGTTTTCCACCTCAAAATCAAACGACCGCTCAATAGCTAAAAGCTGATTGCTTGTTGTGTTGATTTCCTTGATGAGAGAATTCGCTTTTTGGAATCTCTGTTGTCCGTTGTGAACTGTAATGACCAATCCATCTTCATGAAGTTTGGCTTTCAGCTCATAGAGCAATCTGACGAGATAGAGATAACGATTCACTTTTTCGTACTGGATCGCATCTTTTTTTCTAGGACTAAAGTAGCCGATTTTAGAAAGTAGCTGATTTTCTAATTCTTTTATATTTTTTTCTGAGTATTCTTCCATTACCCCCCACCCCCTTTAATTTTTTGTTAAAAATTTGGACAGTTGACCCCTCCCACCGGTTCCCAGAATCTTAAAAACACTGGATTTTTTTGACCGGGGGGGGTGTTATCATCCCCAAAATTCATCTGTTCTGAAATTTTTCTCAATCATTTTTTTAGATTTTCGAAATTGAAAGCGACCGTGACGTTTATTGTGACATTCTTTGCATAGAGTTCTGAGGTTGTCTAAGTCAAGAGCGAACTCTGGATAGAACTCTAGCTCCTTGATGTGGTCAACCTCTAGGTTTTCTGTTGTAACTTTACCTTCTCCTCTGCACCAAACACATTCGTTATGATCACGTTCGAGTGCAAGCTTGCGAAGTTCTCTCCATTCGCTAGAATTATAAAACTCTGTTCGATCTGCTCTTGTTGAAACTTCTATTTTCAAAAGATTATCCTCTTGATTTCCAAAAGAGTTTTGGCAAAATCATCAGGATTAATTAAGATTTGTTTAACTGTTTTTTGAAAAAGCATAATAGATTCTTTAGTTTGAGAGTCAAGAAAGTATTCTCTGTTATCTCTACCTCGTATCTTGTAAATCAATTCTCGTATTAAACCTAACATACTTTTGTAAACCTCTCTAATTTTACTCTCTCAATTCATTGTTTTACATATTCTAATGAATTCGCTACATGAGTTTTTAATCAGATTTATCAAGCGTTTATCTTGCATGCTTGAAATGAAATCATCATAACCTTAAAACAATGAACTGATTGTTAAAATAAAAAATTAAAAGCCCTGAAACTTCGTCATGGCTCTGTCTTGTGAATCTTGGTTTTTGCCTATGTATCTCAGTGAAATGCTTTGGCTTGAGTGGTTCAGTAGGTCCATTATCAGAGCGACGTCCTTGGTTTGTTCGTACATGAATAAGCCAAAGGTCTTTCTCATCGAGTGAGTCGCTATGTTTTCCAGACCAACTTCTTCAGCAGCTCTTTTGATAATCTTGTAAGCTGTGTTAGGTTTTATATGCTGGTGCTTTCCGTTTCGACTAGGAAAGAGAAAGTCTTCATCTTTCTTGTCTTTGATGTACTGTCGCATAGCATTCTTGAATTTCTTTGGCATCTTTCGTTTGGTTGGCTTGTCTGTCTTTTCATCGACAATCTGAACATGCCAACCTTTTACATGCTTTACTTTCAGTTTAACAATATCACCGATACGGAAACCCAGATTAACACCAGACAAGAAGAGCATGAGGTTGCGTTGTCTATCTGACTCTTTGACTGCGCTATGCAACGTCAACCATTCAATCATCAGCTGAACATCATCTCTATTTCTGATTGGTTCAACAACTACCACATATCCTCACCTCCTTTTTCGTGCACAAAAAAAGCAGAGGTTTCCTCTCTGCTATTCTTCATGATACTAATTTACCACATTGTTTTTGTCAATTCTATATGTTTTTTTGACAACTTTACATAAAGAGCAAATTTGCAAGTGTATCAAGAATGACTTCACGTCTTCTGTAAATCTGCTTGCTATGCCTATACAAGTATCCAGTTTCTCCATTTTCCATGATATGCCAAACTTGAATCCAGTCATATCCAGTATGTTCTCCCCAACGAAGATAAAAGATTTTTTTATCATCTGGTTCTAGATTTTCTAGTAATTGGGAGATAGCATTTTGGAAATTTTCTAATCTTAAAATCATAGGATCGCTTGCATAAGCAACTGCTAGGTTCTCCGACCTGTTGACAAACGTGCCACTACCACTTGCTCCAGTATCATCAATGCCTGGTACAGTTAAATGCTTAACCTCGTACAATCGTTCTAGCTCATGCCTTCGTTGGCCAATAAGTTTGTCAATCTTTAAATATTTATCATCGAGTTCAAACTCGAGATAATCCCTTCGTGCTTTTGCTAAGTTCTTTTTGACCAAACCTTACCTCCCGTGTATACTTTAGATTTAATCCATTTGATAATCTTGCCATCGTTATTGTTGTTGAAATAATTTGGCAGTCTTGCTGTTGGACTTTCTTTGTAGACCACTTTTTCAACGACCTGAATCGCAGGCATCATTTCATCATCTATCCAACCAACAAGCCAAGCAGGATTTACATCATAGGTTTTAGCAATCATTTCAATTTGCTTAATGGATGGATATCCGCCCCGTTCGTACAAGTGAATTGTGTTTTGTGAAACACCCGTATCCCTAGCCATGTCTTTGACAGAGATACCTAGGTCCTCTCTAAGTTCTTTTAATCTTAGCTGCATTTTGAAAATCTCCTTGCATCTTTCAAATAATATAACCTTCGAATATCAGAGTGATCGTCCCTGTTCCATCTTTATGTCTAGACACCAAAGCACGACAATCTGAACCAAACTCAACTCCTTCGATTGTGATGCTATGCTTCACCCTGTCAACGTTGATTATAGAGTCATTTGCTGTTTTAATTCTCATGTTCCATCTCCTCGATAAGCCAGTCTAGATTTTTTCTGGCTTTCTTCAGGTCTTCAAGACCGTTTTTCTTCTGGTGTCGTAGTATGTACTTCAAACTGTTTCCTAGATAGAACCCTTTCATCTGTTCTGGTGTCATGAAGTTCCTTAAAGCGTCGATAGATTCCATACCATACCTGCCTTGGTAGTGACTCGGATTGTTTATGTTGTCATTCATATCAATTCCTCCCATAATGTCTACTTGCTCCATGTAAATAATAAGTGCCATCTTTGCGCTTGTTCACGTAATACGTGTACTGCCCGTCTGGATCGGCGTAGGAAATCTGCTGCTCTCCTCCCCAACAACCATTGGAAACCATCATATGGCAATTCTCCATAATCCATTCTACGTCAGGCATCTAGTAACTCCTTATCTTCGTAGATATTTCCGATGATTTCAAACGGATATGTGTTATCTTCAACCAATTCTGCTAAGAGTTCATTTTCATTATATTTTTTCGACTCAAACATAAACAAAGCATGTTTTTCGTCCCAAAATATTCTCACATTTATCACTTCATCATCTGTTTCGACTGCTAAAATATCCCCCTCAAAGATTTCCTTGTCGTTCTTATCTTTGAGTCCTGTTGATTGCATCAGGACAATGTTTTTAAAAGTGTGCTCGGAATAATCTTTTTGAGTAAAATTATCTTCTTCTAAAATTTTATTTAAGACCATAATTGATTTATTTTCGAAATTTATATTCATTATTTTTGATGAATCAATTATATTTCCTTTATTTTTATCAAATAATCTAAATTTCGGTACTACCATTTTACAAATCCTCCTCTTTGACAAAAGTTCCATCAATCCATTTACCCTTGCGGTCTTTTATTTCTTGGTAAGCTAGTTCGAAACACTCTTCAAAATCATATCCAAGTTCAGCACTGATTGATTTTAGATAACCAATTAATAGAATCAATAATTCTATACGTGTGGTCATAAGTTTCAGATGTTGTTGTACTTGAATGTTGCTAATACATGTATTTGCGTACGCGAATGACGTCATCACATCGTTATTTCTAACATTCTTCGACTCTTCAAAAATACTATTCACATCTACTTTGCTCAACAAGGCCAACCCGACAATCACGACCACACAGTCTCCGATACTGTCCTTGGTCAGTTGCTCATTCTTCTTGAGATAACCGGCGCATAGTTCACCGAACTCCTCACTTAGTTTCAAAGACTGCTTGTCTAGTCGTCCACCGTTCTCAAGATCACGGTCAATAAACCATTGTTTGACATTTTCTAGTGTGTTCATTTTTTATCCTCCAAAGTTACTGAACGGAACTTCCCATCTATAATTGTCATACTCATGTACGATGTCTTTTAAAATTTTTCCTTTTGAGATTTCAATTTCTTGTGTAAATTCCATACCCATTTCAAAAGTGAAAATTTTAATATCAACATCAAACTTACTAGAAATTTCTGTGTAATTATCTGCTATTGCCGCCCATGCTTGTTTGAAATCTTCAAGTTCGATAATCAAAAAATCATCATCAAGATAAATTTTAAAACTATCATTGTCAATAAAAGCACGTCTTGTTCCATTGATATAAAAATGAGAGTCCGTTGTAGAAAAGGTGATTATTTCACCATCTTCTTTTATTGTGATGTCAACGACAGTTGAAAACATATATTTTAAAGCCGATTTAATATTTTCTGCACGTCCTCTTAGTTTAATCGTTCCTTGTGCAAAATTTGCCATATCTTTCTCCTCGTTGAAGGTGAAAATTATATTTTCACCTCATCCCCTACTTTCACTTTATCATACACATCCTTCGTAACCACGAACACCCCGTAGTCACGAATGGTAAGCGTGTATAGTTTTCCATGCCGTCCTTTCTCAAGGACTTTGCCGAATATCTCTGCGCCTTGATTATCAGCTTTATAAACGACAATCGGACGCTTTGCTTCTAGTTTTTTTATGTGGATACTCTGCCAAATATTTAATCCAGCAGATAATAATATCCAGATTGCGATAAACCGTTTCATTCGGTTGCCTCCTTCTTTAATTTTACGGCAATTTCTAAGTAAAAGTCTTGATCGGGTATCTCTAGCATCGCTGTATTGGTTTTACCGTCAGACTCAACGATAATTTTTCCGATTGCCAAAACTAAGTCTCCAATTGTGCTATTTAGCGTAAGGCTCATTATGTTACCTCCTTAAAGCGCCCATCTATTTCGGGGCTTATTTCTTTTGAAAATAGGATTCTTCTTTTCTTTTTTCTTCTGCTTCTGATAATCGCTATCTTTATTGAAGATAATATCTTCATCTTCAATCAGCTCAGGGATGAAGGATTTATCTGCAATCATCCTTCCACCTCCTTAACCTTAATTTCTCTAGTGAGTCTATTTTTTAAAACATGACTTGTAAAATAAATACCGTCTGCATATGTATAATAATCAACAGTTTCTTCAACCCATTGACTTCGTGTGTATGGGTATCTGTTTGGTCGTTTCATGTTACCACCTCATATATAAGTATTTTATATCGATATCTTGTCCTAAAATACAATCTCTCAATGATCTTAAATCTTCTAACGCACTGCTGACGGTCCCCCATTTGTTTTCAGGTTCATATTGCACATACTTTTCAGGGTGCTGTTCCAATTCTGAGATGCCACGTTGAATGTTTTCAAAAATCTGAGCAACATTGTAGATAGTACCTTGTTTGAAATCCCAATCCATAGCAACCCTGAACATTTTCCCAAGATTGTAAGTTGGAGAACTATTTTCAGGTTCATCTATGCAAATATAATCTCCGCTTTCTATTTTTCCTAAGATTTCCAAATCATAACTCATCACTCCACCCCTTTTTTGAAAGCTATACTCAACCATAGATTGTATTTGTGCATTTTACGCTCAATTTTTTTAGGTATATCCCTTTCAAAAACAATAAGCGGACCATCTGTGTCTTCTGTATCTGAGTAATTTATGATTTTATCTTTTGAGTAACAATTTAAAAATTGTTTTCCAAAATGGTTGCGAAAAGATATTTTGAATATTTTCTTTTCTTTGTAACAACTTTTAATCATTATTCGTCTTCTTGATTTGTTTAATGACATAAGTCCACCTCCTCAATCTCAATCCCTGGGCAATCGAATACCCAGCCTAAGTTGGCATCTTCTAATTCTTTGCGGGTGAATTTAGACCTTAATCTACTTTGTAAAAACCCCAAGAAATCCTCGTCTTTAACACTCACAAGATACTGATCTACTGCTTTGAGTTTTACAAAATACCTCTTCTCTTCCTCGACCTCGTAGCCGTCAAACCATGCTAGAGCAAATGTTCTTTGGTTATCCTCATTTTCTAACCACTTATTAACTCCCGGACCTCCATACGTCATACCACCAGATAAAGAGTAGACAGGTTTCGCCACTTCAATCCAATCCGCCACAAACTGCGGAATCACTGGTTTATTCAATTCTTGCCGAATCTTATCAGCATCTTTCAATTGTCCGCCAACCCATGCTCCCTCAAACTTACCTTGCTCGTAGCCCTCACGATATTTCATTGAACCGTAGTCGTCCCCTAATTCTTTAAGGATATCATTAAGCCATCTAGTCTGTGTCGTCGGAACAAACCCTCTGATTCGACGAACGACATCTTTTAACTTGAACGGTAGCGGTTCTGGTTCGTCTAAAGTCCGTAAGTCTTTCAAAACCAAATCAACCGAGGTCATTTTTTTCTTGCTAGCTTTAAATTTTTCGTATCGCTCAATTAGTCCCTGAATGTTCATTAAAATTCCTCACTTTCAATTTTTCTGATATCAACAACCTCTTCAAGATATTCCTTTGAACACCAGTCGTATTCAACGCATTGTCTAATAAATCTTTTTTTATAAAAACAATGCTCTATGTATGCGATTGGAAATAGCAAAGCGATGAAAGGTGAACAAATGATTAAAAATAAATAAATAGCAATTCCACAAACTTTTGAGTCTGCAATATATTCATAAAAATCTACTAAATCTTTTATTCTTTTAAAATGCCTGATAAAAATAATATAGTTTTTTCTTTTCATCCTTCACAACTCCTTAAAACGGCAAATCATCATCTGGAATATCCATTGGATCACTTGCTCCAAAACTTGGTGGCATCTGGTTTTCCATACTTGACTGGTTCGCAGAATTATCCTTCTTTTCAAGAGTTTGAAAACTTTCAGCTACAACTTCCGTCACATAGACACGTTGTCCTTGCTGATTATCATAGCTACGAGTCTGGATGCGACCTGTGATTCCTACAAGAGCACCTTTTTTAAGCCAATTTGCGAAATTTTCAGCCTGCTGGCGCCACATGATGCAACTGATAAAATCAGCTTCACGATCACCTGCCTGATTCTTAAAATTGCGATTCACTGCCAAACTGAATGTCGCAACTGCAACATTTGATGGTGTGTATCGCAACTCAGGGTCACGAGTCAAGCGACCTACTAACACAACATTATTGATCATTTTTATTCTCCTTCTCCACTTCCTCAATCAACCAGTCTAGGTTTTTTCTGGCTTTTTTTAAGTCTTCAAGACCGTTCTTCTTCTGGTGTCGTAGTATGTACTTCAAGCTGTTACCTAGAAAAAAACCTTTTAGCTGTTCTGGTGTCATGAAATTTCTTAAAGCATCGATAGATTCCATGCCGTATCGGCCTTGGTAATGGCTCGGTTTATTTATATTGTCAATTATTTCTGGGTTCATTATTTATCCTCTTCCTTATTTTCTAAAACAGCATCCTGTATAAAAGTGTTGCCAATTTCATAGTATTTGTATTCCTCGGCTGTCACTTCAAATGTTTCTTCAACGTGCTTATTTCCTACTTGTCCTGAAACGACTAGGATATATCTTCTTTTGGTTCTGGTTGGTACCAGTACCGAACTTTTTCCTGTCATGACAGGAATGAATGTTGTGTGAGGTTCATCAATGTACTTGTCTACAACCGTCCCGCTCGAAATCTGGTGACATGCTACGAGGAAGGACACGAGTAAAACAACACATAGAATTTTTAAATATCTCACTCCTCGACCTCCAAAAATTCTGGGGTTTCAAATTTATTCCCAATCACTTCAAAATGAAAATAAGCAAGATATAGTGAACTCCATCCTGCCACTCTTTTCTGTAATTCATCTACAAATATGTAAATAAAACTTGCATAAGATCCGTGCCATTTGATAACTGCTTTTCTACCCTTGTAATCGACTATATCTCCCTCAAAGATTTCCCTGCCGTTTTTGTCTTTAAGTCCTGTTGATTGCATGAGTTTAACTTCATCAAACTCAACTGATATTTCTGTATATCTTTCAGTGTCTCCTTGTTGGCAGATATCTACAAACTTACTGTCAAATGAAATATTAGTGACATCACACATCCATTTCAATGACTTCATCCACGCTCTAAACTTCGGTGCCATCAAGTAAATCCTCCTCTTTAACAAACACCCCATCAATCATCTTACCTTTGCGGTCCTTGATGACTTCATAAGCTTCTTCTAAGCAATTTTCAGCTGTAGTGCCATTACAAAATGAAACCGTACTAACCACACTGTCAAGAAACATCAAGTCTGCTTTGATTAAAGGAATCTGTGTCTCATTGTGACAGATATGAGCGTATAGCTTCTGAGAAATATTCCCTAAACTCGAAACCATCAACAGCAATTCAAGTTCCTGTTGATTCGCTGAAATCTGAGCACCGTTCTTGATCTGTTGATCAAGTCCAATCAAAACTACCTGGATGTCTCCGAGCGCATCATAAATCAGTTCAGATTTGTCCTTTGCAATTCCTTCGAATAATTCTCCTGATTCTTCCATGAGCTTCAAGAACTGCTTAACTGGATTTGCTTCATGTAGATTTCGATCAACAAACCACTGTTGAACCTTTTCTTCCAAATTCATTTTTGTATTCATCTCACTTTTCCTCCACTTCTTTAAATGATTCCATTGTCTGAATAATTTTTTCTAACATAGATTTATGTAATGTGATGTAATTGTTTTTCTTCACCTGTCCACAGAATATACAAATTCGTTTGCCAAGGTAATTACATTTTCCGTCTGAACGGTAACTTTCATCTGCTTCAATTTGTTCTTTATTAGCTGAGCTAACAAGAATTACTTCATCAGACTCGTTCCAATCAGGAATTCCCATACATTTGTGAAAATTCTCAAATGCTAAATCTGTTAAAATATCTCTAGCCATTCGTTTCCTCTCTTTTCTTCGTAATCAAGTAGTAGCAGTCAACTGCTCCGTAGTCAATCCTGATATTTTCTCCACTCATGCTTTTCCGAAAGCGTGGATTGTTAACAGCAGAGTAGCTGGCTTGATGTTGCTTTAGTTCATTGATTGCGCTATGTATGTGTCCAAAACTCCCAATGAGTATCTTGCGGTGACCATTGTAAATAAAGTATAGATTTATCATCCCTTCACCTCAACTGGATAGAAATTCCCAAAGGACACTCTCAAGGCCTTGCCCACCTGCAATGCAACCGCACGAGAAATAAACCGCATAGCTTTCCGCTCGTCTGAATACGAAACATCAATGCCAGTCACACCGATTGCCACAGACATCAAGAACGGTTTAACTTCTCTTGCCCCATGTTTTAAGATAAACATCAGCCACCTCCATTTTCAAGCCTTTCAAGTAGTTCACGTTTACGCTCTTCGAGTTCCTTCTTAGTCTCATCACTGGTATTGTTGACATAGTTAGGCTGTGACCATTCAGGAACATTTGATTTCTGATTACCTGGACGTTTGCTGATTTTACTTTCTTTGTACGCTCTCTCACGTTCATCGACTGCTGCAATCGTCAAAACTCCATCATTCTTCCAATTCGTCAAAATCGCTCTGATATAACTGAAATTTCTTTTACCATTGTCAGCAGCAAGACCAATTGCTTTCAGAACAACTTTCGCTTCCATTCCATCCAAAGTGATGAACTCTTTTAAGATTTCAAATTGAGTTCCATCCAACGGAGCAATACGAGATTGATATCCTTCGACGATGAGTGAGACTGGATTTTCATCTACATCTTTCTCTATCTCTGTATCTATATCTTTCTCTATATCTATATCTCCGTTGCAAGTTGTTGCAATGGTGTTGCAATGCAACCCCCTCAACTCTCTATGTTTGCGACTTCTACGAGTGCTCGCCGTTTCACTCCCAACCATCTCAGGAACCTGCTCTAAGAAATAATCTCTGTCATTTTTTCTAGTCAGCAAGCCCTTACTCTCCAAGAAAATCAAAGTGATTTTAATATCCTCAACATTCTCATCAATGACAAGAGCGATTTCTTCAGCTAGATTGTCAGCAAGTCCATCATAGTAGATGTGCCCACCATCCTCTAAACTAATCAACATCATTTTGAGATAGATGATAGTGTGCGTATCGCCACCTGCAATCTTACGAAGCAATTTCATTTCTTTAGACTTGAAAAAATCCTGAGCTAGTTGAATCCAGTAGTATCGCTTGTTTTTTAACGCCATAATCTCACACCCCACTCAATCAATTCTTCCATTTCCTGACCTCCTCACTTCAAGATATGCATTTTAGGTTCTGGCAATGCTAATGGCTCAGGACGCAATCCTTGAGGCGGTTCGTTGTCATAGGTGAATCCTTTGAACTCTCTGCGAATATTCTTGCGAATTTCTTGACGTTCTGCCTCTCTACCACGTTCGTATGCATGGTTGTACCCTTGGATAATCATAGACGCAAATTCTTGCTCTTCTCGTCTCTCTTCTTCCTCTCGTTGTTCTTTCATTTTGATGTGACGATAAGCTGCCACAAAACCAAGAAGCAAGCCTCCTACTCCCATCAACTGGTCTAAAATCGGTGGTTCAAACATTTTTTAATCTCCTTTATTTTGCTAACTGACTTTGAAACCGAAGTACATCGTTCATGTCATATAAATATTTACCGCCTTTAGCATTTTGCTGGTAGCGGAATTTCCCTGCGTCTCTGAAATCTTCAATTTTCTTACGACCCCAACCTGTTTTCTCTTGGACATCTTTGATTGAAGCCCAGTTCGTACCTCTTGATACTCGTAGTTTAGCTTCAGTCATAGCTTTCACATTCAACTGGACAAGTTCTTCCAGCAGTTCATTTTTGAAATCTTCTCCAAACAATTCCAAAGCCATTGTCAATTTCCTCTCTTTCGTGTTATAATCATGTTGAATATTTAAGTATGCACCTGACTTCGTTAGGTGCTTTTTTTGCGTTGTTGTCAAACTGTCTTACTTTCCATCGCCCTGAGTTCTATCTCGTGGCTGACTTGTTTCAATAGCTTCTCACACGCTATTTTTGCTTCTCTGTACGTTGTGTTCTCGCTGATGAAATAATCAGCAAGTTCGATGATTTTATCTTCCAATATTGCCTCCTAAATCAGTCTTGAGACTGATGTAATATCTTTCTAAATTGCTATAATAACCTTGACTAGGACCTCTCACCGTTTTAGTCAAAAATTCAATAGAAAGAACGAAATAATAATTATGGACCCTAACCAACTTAAAGACTTTCTTCCTCTTGTTACAGGATTTTTAGGAGGAGCTACTTCATCTGGTGTATTCGCTGGACCTATTAAAACACTGCAAGATTGGTGGTATATAAATTATGGTCACGACATTTCTTCTCAAGCAGCGTTATTGCGTGCAAAAAACGAAATTGATGTCGAGAATCTCAGAAATAGCACACTTCAACAAGTGGCTACTATCCCACCAGAGAATGTTCAAGAACCTCCTCTAAAAATATTAGGCCCTGCATTGGAAGCATCTAAGTATTATATTGAAGAAGAAGAGTTGCGTTCTATGTTTGCGAAAATATTAGCAAGTTCATTTGACGATCGAAAGAACTCGATTATACACCCATCTTTTGTTGAAATTATCAAGCAACTAGATGTAACAGATGCACGTATTCTCCAATTTTTAAAAGAACAGAACCACGTAGCAGGATCCCCAATCTCTATCATGAAAGCTGTCATAAATTCTGATAGTGCTTCTAAAATAATATTCCCAATCATATACTTTATAAATGGAACTGAAGGAATTGATGAATTGTCTCCATCTTTAACGAACTTAGAGCGGCTAGGTCTGTTAAACATTAATGATGATAGATATTCTGCGAATGATTCAGATTATGATTTCATTAGAACTAACTCCAGCGTTCAATATATGCTTGAAATTCATCCAGAAATTAGTCTTGAAAAAATGTGTTTTTCTCTCACTCCTCTTGGGAAGAATTTTTTGGAAGTTTGCTTATGATATCTTCAGAAAATTTCTTAACGCTTGATGTTTCAAAATCCATATATTTTTCGTATAATTCATTTACTTTATAAATGTGGTAATGCATCATAGTAGATGTCACAATAAAAGATGTTAAAATTGAAATTATAAATGTTTCCATAAATCCTCCTTACAATCTCTCAAGAACTTGTGGATCGTTCAAAGAAATCCTAGAATCAAGTTCATCCACTTTCTCAGCAATATAGGTCACGGTCCTCAATACTTCATTGAGGGCTGTTCTTTCTAGTTCGTTCATCTTCCCCTCCCTACGCTTGACTAAATGCGTTCATTTCCATGATCTTCATCTTAGTATTTGTGCTTGGTTCCCAGGTCATCCAGTAAGCAAGAGCAGCATCCGCATGCTTCTTGGGTAGCAAGTCATAGCGACTGATATTAAAATGATCCTTGAAATCAATCTCAGCTTGTCTAAATACCGACTGAGCGAAAATCTTATCCGCATAAGCTGGGCTATCAATACCGCCTAAGCAAGCCACAACTCGAGCCTTACGCTTCTTCAGTAGCGACTGAGCATAGCTTGGGTGAATCGGTTGCTCACTCTTGAGGTAGTCGATATCTTCCAGCATGCTAGTCTGTTGCTCACGCAATTTCTTCTGACCAGTGAATAGAGCGATAAAGGCATCCTCGTCCAAGTCCTCACGGATAAATCCGCCTTGCTTGCGAATAGCTGGCAAGACCTCTGATGTGACCCAGCGCTTGAACTCCTTAGCTTGAGGTAATTTGCTGGATAAGTGAGGGAGTAGAGACCAGATTCGTTGATAACTGTTTGATTTCTCATCTGACCTGCCGTCGCGACTTGCGACGTTAGCTTATCATCTTCATCAACATGTCGGTTAATATCTCGGCTACCGTTTTGGTACCCCAGAATATCCGCAACATCCTTAGCAACGAACCACGGTTCATTCTCAAATATCACTGTACGGACTTCCTGCCCGTGAAAATTAAAAATTTCGTTCATAGTATTCCTTTCTTCTTTTTGTCGCACTTATGCGACTGTTTCGCTAAAAAAAATAGATATAGCTTCATCTTTTGAAAGATTTAGTGACGAAACGATTAAATTGACCTCATTTATCGAAAAATTTCCATTTTGTTTCATTTTTCGATAAAAGGTACTTTTATTAATACCAATATCTTTTGCCAAGGCTTCTTGTGTGGTATTGCATTCGCTAATCTTACCTTTTAGTTTCGCTATGTTTACCATATGTTCCCCTTTCATTTTGTCGCGTTTCTGCGACTGATTATTTTAAGTATATCGCTTTATATTGCAAATGTCAATAAAAAAATCGCATTTTTGAAACTTTTTATATTGCATTTTTGCAACTAAAAGTGTAAAATTAGAGTGTAATATATAAGAAGGGGTTAAAAAAATGAATGTCGGAGAAAGAATCAAACAACGTCGAAAAGATTTGAAAATGTCTGCTGACGAACTCGCTAATAGTGTTGGCGTTTCACGATCTACAATTTTTAGATATGAAAAAGGGGACATCGAAAAAGTTGGGCCGGATGTTTTAAAAAAGATTGCAGTTAAACTAAATGTTTCTCCTGCTGATTTGATGGGATGGGACGATACTCCTGTCCAAGAGCTTAAAATCCCTACTTCTCCTCTTGTTCAGAAAATAACTGAAAAAGCTGTAAAGCTTACTGCTCCTAGAAAACAAAAGGTTTTGGATTTTACAGAAAACCAATTGCGTGAACAGTCTAATAAGGTTATTTCCCTAGAGGAAAATTTGTTTGAATTTAAAGTGTATGAAAAGTTATCAGCTGGTACTGGATTCTCATACTTCAACGACGGGAACTATGACACTGTTTTTTATGACAAAGACCTAGACCACGATTTTGCTTCTTGGGTTTTCGGAGATTCCATGGAACCTAAGTATATGAATGGAGAGGTCGTTCTTATCAAAGAAACAGGTTTTGACTACGATGGTGCTATTTATGCTGTTGATTGGGATGGCCAAACTTATATCAAAAAAGTCTATAAAGAAAAAGACGGTCTTAGACTCGTCTCTATCAATAGCAAATATAAAGATAAGTTCGCACCATTTGAAGAAGATCCAAGAATCATTGGAAAAATTGTCGGAAACTTCATGCCAATTGAGAATTAAGGTTAAGGTGCTTATATGTTTACTACTCTTACAGAAAAGGAAATTAAAGCACTCATAGATGAACACATAAAAACAATTAGTAAACTGGAAAACCAGAGGACTTTGATAATCTCTCTAGTGCTTCTGACGGCTATTTCTATATTTTTAATCAATTTCATTGGGAGCTTATTGTTAACAATCTTCTCTTTTATTGTTTGTGTCTTATTCTTGCTCTTTTTGATTGCCATCTATCCTAGACAAGTTATTACAGATCATCTAGAGGATGAAATTGAGGAACTGAATAAACTCTTTGCTATTCGAGTAGAAAATAGATTAAAACAAGAAGAAATTGACGAGAGAACTATTTATGATGTTGTTCTGAAAGTGAAAGGAATATCTTATCGCCAAGAAGCTTTCTCGGAATTATGTCAAGAACTCATAAGAGAATCAGATGATGCCCCTTATTTAGGATATACTTCTAAAGAAATTAAAGAGCAATTGATTTTTGAAGATAGGTTTTATAAATACTCGCCTTTTGAAATTACAGATGTAGAGTTTATCCCTGAATTTGATAATGAATTTGACCCTAACGCTGTTAAAATTGTGGTTCGTGGTTATCACTTAGGCTATGTCACAAAGTCAAAAAATAGAAAAGTATTAAGATTGACAACAGATCCAAATAATGAAGTTATCAAAAATGCTGAAATTTATGGCGGTGATTATAAAGATATCAATCCGGATAATGACAGACTTCGTACAGTTAAGGATTCATTCAAGATGCGAATTAAATTGAAAGTCTTAAAAAAATAAAAAATCCCCACACTCGCAAAGTTTGGCGACTCTGAGTGTAAGGATATCCATGTATAGTAAACGGCATTAAAAAGCCCTTTTTACTATACCCATTTTATCAAGAAATGAGGTAAAAATCAATGGAAATAAAGTCTTATAAAAAGAAAAGCGGAGAGACGGCTTTTGGCTTTAGAGTTTACGTCGGAAAAGAAAATGGAAAAGACAAGTATATTAAACGAAGAGGATTTGCTACAAAGGCAAAAGCAAGGGCAGCACTACTTCAACTTCAGGACGATATTGAAAGTGGAGAACAGACCAGGAAAGAAATTACGGTTGAGGAAATTGCAAAAAAATGGCTCAAAGATTACTCTGAAACTGTCCAAGAAAGCACTTATATCAAGACGTCTAGAAATTTCAAGAATCACATCTATCCAGTTTTTGGCAATCGAAAGATAGCCACGATAACACCGCTTCAAATGCAGGAACAAGCCAATGAGTGGTCTAAGAAACTGGTTTACGGTCGTAAATTAAAGGGATTGATGAATAATGTTTTTAAGTATGCAATTAGGCATGGTTACATTGATACCAATCCAGTAGACAGTGTGATTACATCAACAAGAAAGAAATCAGACACGAAGAGCGATTTCTATAGCAAAGACGAACTTCAAAAATTCTTAAAACTTGTCTCAAAAACAAAGGATTTAGAGAAGATAACTCTATTCCGTCTTCTGGCCTTCACAGGGGCACGAAAAGGGGAGATTTTAGCCCTTGAATGGAATGACTGGACAGATAATACTCTGGACATAAACAAGGCTATTACAAGAGGTTTTGCAGGCGAAGAGATAGGCAACACCAAGACGGTCAGCAGTAATCGACTAATTAGTCTAGACCAAAAGACAAAGAGTATTTTGAAAAAATGGAGAAAGCAGAATCCAAATACCAAATACATTTTTGAAAATGAGTTTAAAAAGCCGATTCCAAGCACCTTGCCCAGAAAGTGGCTTATCAAAATTGTGGAAGGTAGTGACTTGCGTCCAATTAAAATCCATGGATTCAGACATACACATGCCAGTCTATGTTTCGATGCTGGTATGACCTTGAAGCAAGTACAACATCGACTCGGACATTCTGACTTGAAGACGACCATGAACGTTTATACCCACATAACCAAGCAAGCAAAGGATGACATCGGAGAACGCTTTGCGAATTATATTGATTTTTAAACACGACAGACCTTCTTCAAAAAGAGGGTCTGTTTTAGGGTCTGTCTTTTTCGCAAAAGAATACCAAGGAATACCAAAGATAAAAATAAAAAACGTTGATTTAACAACGTTTTACCAAGGAATGCAAAAGAATGCAAAGGAATAATGGAGCCGGTGGGAGTCGAACCCACGTCCAAACATCTGCTAACATATTTGTCTACAACCATAGGTTATGTATTCGTTTAACAGTCCCTCGACACATAACTCAAGCCTAGAAACCGCGAGTCTATCAATCTCTTATCAAGCCGCTAGACAAGACTTGATCGTATCTCGCTAATAATAAGACCTGTCATTGAACACGAGCAATCCAAATCGGGTCACGCCTGCTGGTTTTTAGGCAGCTAGAGCGTAAGAAGTGTTATTTTTTGCAGTTATATTTAACTGAGCGTTTACGTCGCCACACGAGTCGCAAAATATGCCTCATAATGCCTGTCGAATCCGTAACGACCCCAAAAGACAATAAAACCATTATACCTTATCTAACACAAAAATGCAAAAAGGAAAGCAATTAACTACAAAAGATAGTCTTTCAAAGATTTTGTCAAAACCTGATAACCAGCAACACTAAGGTGCAACCCATCAGTTGTATAATCTTTTTTGAGTTGACCTGCCTGGTCTGTCAAACTATCAAAAACTGGCACAAATTCTACCTGCATATAGGCAGAAGCAAGCTCTTGATAGGCTTGATTCCATTTCTGAATTTTTTCATTCGTGCGGATATAGACTGTCTGCTTGTACTCTTCTCCCTCATTGACTGGCAAAATAGAAAGCAATTTAATCTCAGTCAATGGATAATCGCGAGCAATGGATTGTATGATAGCTTCGAGGTTATTGAGAGCCTCATTCACAGGCACATCTTTTCCGATATCATTTGTCCCAATCAAAAGGACAATTTTATCTACTGCTCCACCGTACAGATGCGCATCTAGATTTTCTAATAACAGCCCTGTCTGATAACCTCGAATGCCTCGATTGACAATCGTCTTCGAAGTCCCAAATAGTTCCTGCAGAGGATAATATTCGACAATGGAATCCCCAATAAAAAGAATGTCTGGCTCTACAACAGAAACCTGATTTAAGTGACGATACTTGGTTTGGATTTTTTCTTGTTCCTTTAGTAACCAATTTTCTAATAACTGTACTGCCACTTCATTCTCCTTTTTCTAACCAGTTTTCCAAGACTTGATAAACTCCGCCTTGGCTGTTGGCTGGCGCTAGAGCAGTAGCCACAGCTTTGGCTTTATCATCAGCATTTTCCATCGCATAGGCAATTCCAGCCATTTCAAGCATTTCAACATCATTTTCACTGTCACCAAAAGCCATGATTTGTTGGGGGTCCAATTCCCAACGCTTGAGTAATTCTTCCAAGCCCCATGCTTTATGAATCCCAGCTTGAAGGATATCAATGCAACCATAGCCGCTCGATACAGCCCGAACACGGCCATCAAAGAGATCATTGATTTCTTCCAAGACCGAATTCAACCGTTCCTCACCAACAACCATACTCATCTTGAGCACACCACCAAAGAGGTCAGAGGTTAACTCATCCACAAACTGCATCCGTTGATAGAATTTTTCAATCATTTCTGGAGTCATAAAACTTTCAAGATCTGTAAAAATGGTACCTTCTTTGACGAAACCACCCTTCATCCCCGTTACAACAAACTGGTCCTGACACGCTCGATCCTTGAAATGAGCCAAAGCCTTGTCGACAATAGCATCATCCCAAGTCTGGGCCTGAATCAGTTCATTGTTTTCAAAAATACGAGCACCATTAGCAACAACCAAAACCACTCGATCGACCAAGTACTCCAGTAGTTGCCTCATGCGGTGAATTTCATTGCCCGTCGCGATGACAAAACGAATACCCCTTTGATCCAACTGATCTAAAATCTTTTCCAAGCGTGGAATATCAAGCTGGCCTCTAGCATCCAGCAAGGTCCCATCCATATCTGTTGCAATTACCTTAATCGTCATTTACTTTCCTCTGGATTCAAACTAATCCCACTTCAATCCCACATGTTCGTTCATTTCTTTATAGGCTGTATCAATTCGTTCCTTAGTCGCTTCATCTAACTGATCACGATGACTACCACCCTCGATAAAATCTTCTAAGATATAAGTTTGGTAAAGGAAGAGTGGATAACCTTCTGGAGAATAGGTTCCTTTCGGTGTACGGTTTACCCAAGAAGGATGCGCTTTGGCAGTTTCGATTGTCGTCTTACCTGCTTTTTTCTTAATAGTCACATCCATGAGCACGCCACGCTCTGTCCACTTAGCATTCTCTTCATCTTGCATGGTTTCAATTCGTTGATTGGAAATGAAGTTCCCCATTGAATAGATAATGAGTTTCTTATCCCCATCTTTTTCAACTGTTTCAGATGGTTCTACAACGTGAGGATGCCCTCCAAAGATAATATCCGCTCCCCAATCAATCATCTTGTGATAAAGAACTTTTTGTTCTTCAGTTGGTTCCAATCGATACTCCACACCCATCTGAGGCATGATAATGGTGATATCTGCTTCCTGCTCTGCTCGTTCAATTTCAGCCTTCATCTTGTCTTCATTTAGGTCTGAAAGATAGCGGTTATAGTCTTCTTGGGAAATACTTTGCTCAATTCCATTAAATCCATAAGAATAGGCTAAAAGTGCAACCTTGATGCCGTTCACTTCCTTGATAACGAGTGGAGCTTGATCACGGGACTCATGCGTATATACTCCAATAGGTGTCATTCCTGCCTTCTCAATAGCATCTGCTGTTGAGACCACACCTTCTATTTGTGAATCTAGAATATGGTTATGCGCCAAGTCTAGCACTTGATAACCTGCATCCTTGATGGCATCCATGACTTCGCCAGGTGCATTAAAAAGAGGATAACCAGCCAAATAGTGGTCCTTGTTTACCGTACCTTCAAAGTCGCCTATAATCAGGTCTGCTTGTTTGAGCCATGGTTTCACATAATCAAAATTTTCATGAAAATCATAGGTTCCATCTTCTTTTAAGGCAGAACGATAGATAGGAATGTGATAGAGGAGGTCCCCGTTAGCCATAATTCTTGCAGTTTTTTCCTCGTCCTGATCTTTAGCATTTTGATTGGTCTTATTTGCTTCTTGAGAAATGGTATCCTTTTTTTGACTGGTTAAGGGGATTCCTTGGAAGCTTTCAAACAACAAGACCAAGCCCATTGATAAAACAACTGCTAGCAAGAGTATCGCCACAAATCCCTTATTGCTCCACTTGCGATAACTCCTAAAAAAGTTTACAAAGCCTCTCACAAAATGAAAAACTGGTCCACGTTTATATCTATCTTGTCTTCTCTGCATCTTCATTCTCCCTACTTTCTAATGCAAGCCTTTTCTTTTTATTATATCACAGATAAGTAATTCTTTCACAATTGAATCGAACCTACTAGACATTTTCTATAAAAGCTCGATGCCGTAATACTTTCAATCCTTGTCATTTTGTGTTATCATGTAGAGGTAATGAAAGGAGAGAAAATGTCTGCAATAGAACGTATTACAAAAGCTGCTCACTTAATTGATATGAACGATATTATCCGTGAAGGGAATCCTACCCTACGCGCGGTTGCTGAGGAAGTTACTTTCCCTCTATCTGATCAAGAAATTATTCTTGG
Source organism: Streptococcus sp. OH4692_COT-348 (assembly GCF_003859975.1). GTDB lineage: Bacteria > Bacillota > Bacilli > Lactobacillales > Streptococcaceae > Streptococcus. Next base: position 17,923 of record NZ_RQZB01000013.1, on the reverse strand, counting down.
CGAAAAGATGATGCAATTCCTCAAACATTCCCAAGATCCTGTCATGGCTGAAAAGATGGGACTCCGAGGTGGTGTTGGTCTTGCTGCTCCTCAATTAGATATCTCAAAACGCATTATCGCTGTTTTGGTGCCTAATATTGTCGAAGAAGGCGAAACTCCTCAGGAAGCTTACGACTTGCAAGCTATTATGTACAATCCAAAAATCGTCTCTCACTCTGTTCAAGACGCTGCTCTTGGTGAAGGAGAAGGTTGCCTGTCTGTGGACCGTAACGTGCCTGGCTATGTTGTTCGCCATGCCCGCGTTACTGTTGACTACTTTGACAAAGATGGGGAAAAACACCGTATCAAACTTAAAGGTTATAACTCCATTGTTGTTCAACATGAAATTGACCACATAAACGGCATCATGTTTTACGATCGTATCAATGAAAAAGACCCATTTGCAGTTAAAGATGGTTTACTGATTCTAGAATAAAGAAAATCCCGTTGCAAGACGGGGTTTTGTGTTATAATAGAGGCATGAAAACAAATGATATTGTCTATGGCGTCCACGCCGTTACCGAAGCCCTCCTTGCAAATACTGGAAACAAACTCTACCTCCAAGAAGATCTCCGAGGTAAGAACGTTGAGAAAGTCAAGGAACTGGCTACAGAAAAGAAGGTGTCCATTTCTTGGACTGCAAAAAAATCCCTCTCTGAGATGACTGAAGGTGCTGTCCACCAAGGTTTTGTTCTACGAGTATCTGAATTTACCTATAGTGAGCTGGATCACATCCTTGCCCAAACGCGCCAAGAAGAAAATCCACTTCTATTGATTCTGGATGGCCTAACTGATCCTCACAACTTAGGATCCATCTTAAGAACAGCCGATGCGACCAATGTTTCAGGTGTCATCATTCCCAAACACCGTGCTGTGGGAGTTACTCCTGTCGTTGCCAAAACAGCCACAGGTGCTATTGAGCACGTTCCAATCGCTCGAGTGACCAATCTGAGCCAAACTCTGGACAAACTCAAGGATGAAGGATTCTGGACCTTTGGAACAGATATGAATGGTACTCCTTGCCACAAGTGGAATACAAAAGGGAAAATCGCCCTCATCATCGGAAATGAAGGAAAAGGCATCTCTAGCAACATCAAAAAACAGGTTGATGAGATGATTACCATTCCTATGAATGGACATGTTCAAAGTCTTAATGCCAGTGTTGCTGCAGCAATTCTCATGTACGAAGTTTTTCGAAATAGACTATAAAAAAGTTTCCAGTCATCTGATTGGAAACTTTTTTATGATTATGCTCAATGAAAATCAAAGAGCAAACTAGGAAGCTAGCTGTAGACAGCTCAAAGCACTGCTTTGAGGTTGTGGATAGATGACGAAGTCAGTACCCATACCTACGGCAAAGCGAAGCTGATGTGATTTGAAGAGATTTTCGAAGTGTATTAACTATGTTCTGTGATAAATTTATAGGCTTCTTGACCAGCGATAGCCCCATCTCCAACTGCTGTTGTTACTTGGCGAAGGTCTTTCAAGCGAACATCTCCAACCGCAAAGATACCGTCAACTGCAGTTTTCATGTGGTTATCTGTCACAATCCAACCTGCCTGATCTTGAATATTCAATTCTTTAACAAAATCGCTAAGAGGGTCCAAACCAACATAGATAAAGACACCACCGAAGGCTTGTTCTGTCACTTGACCTGTTTTCACATTTTCAAAAACGACAGATTCTACTCGGTTTTCACCCTTGATTTCCTTGACTACAGAATCCCAGATAAAGCTTATTTTCTCATTCGCAAAGGCGCGGTCTTGTAAAACCTTTTGAGCACGAAGTTGATCACGACGGTGAACAATGGTAACAGTCTTAGCAAAACGAGTCAAGAAGAGAGCTTCTTCAACAGCTGAATCTCCACCACCGACTACCAACAAATCTTGGTCACGGAAGAAAGCACCATCACACACAGCACAGTAAGAAACACCACGACTATTCAGTTCTTCTTCTCCAGGTACTCCCAAAGGACGGTGTTTAGAACCAGTTGCTACGATAACTGTACGTGTTTCATATGTTTGGTCATCAGTAATCACTTTCTTAAAATCACCATGGTCTTCAACATTTTTAACATAACCATAAATGTGCTCAACACCAAGATTTTCGAGCGGTTCAAACATCTTCTCTGCCAATTCTGGTCCACTGATATTAGCGTACCCTGGGTAATTTTCGATATCAGATGTATTATTCATCTGACCACCTGGAAGACCACCTTCAATCAAGGCTACTTTCAGATTGCTTCGAGCAGCGTATAAGGCCGCAGTCATCCCTGCAGGTCCAGCACCAATAATAATAGTATCGTACATATAAATTCCTTCTTTCTTGTTGTAACTATCTTTATTCTAACTCTTTCTTGTCAATCACGCAAGGATTATGCCTTGAAAACAAGAATTAAACTCATCACCGCAAAGGATAATACTGGAACAACCAAGACCCCAATCATAATCATATCATAGAGATGGGCTTGGCGAGCCTTGGCTGTCTTATCCACTCCTGACATGACTCTCAGTCCAATCCAAATCCCTAAAAAAATCAGGACGAGGATGGTGGTCAAGATCAAACTCTCGAAATATAAAGAAAATAGTTGCAGTAGCATGATTTCTCTCATTTCTATCTTTTTTAAAGAGTAAACTCAGCTAGTCCAGCTAACTGAGTTTTCCTTTATCTATTATATCAAATATAAGTCCGTTTGTAACTAGCGAAGAATTCTTTTGTCCGCTCTTCTTTAGGATGGTGGATAATCTCATCCGGTGTTCCAGACTCGATGATTTTCCCCTTATCTAAGAAGAGAATCTTATCAGCCACTTGAGCTACAAAAGACATGTCATGGCTGACTAAAATCATGGTTTGACCTGACTTAGCAGCATCTACAATAGACTTTTCTACTTCACCGACCAATTCTGGGTCAAGAGCTGAAGTTGGTTCGTCTAAGAGCAAGACATCTGGTTTCATAGCAAGCGCACGCGCTAGGGCAACCCGTTGCTTTTGTCCACCTGATAAATGGCGAGGATAATGGTTTTCACGGTCAGAAAGCCCAACCTTAGCCAACTCTTCCTTGGCAATCTTAGTCGCTTCTTGATCAGACAATTTCTTGACAACAACCAAGCCTTCTTTCACATTATCAAGTGCTGTTCGGCGTTCAAACAAATTAAACTGTTGGAAAACCATAGACAGCTTACGGCGTAGGGCAAGGATTTCTTCTTGAGTGATTCTAGAAAAATCAACTGAGAAATCATCAATCTGAATAGAGCCACTGTCAGGTGTTTCAAGATAATTGAGACTACGAAGAAAAGTTGATTTTCCAGCTCCTGAAGAACCAATCAAGGCTACAACTTCCCCTTTTTGAATGTCCAAGTCCAGATGATCCAAGACAGTCTGTCCTGAAAAGGATTTGCTTAAATTCGAAATCTTAATCATTAACGAAGGTCTCCTTTCACATCTGTTTGCACTGTATCAGGTGCAGAAATAGCCATTTTTCTCTCGATGAAACGACCGAGGCTTTCAATTCCAATATTGACTACCCAATAAACAAGAGCAACGGAGATAAAGCGTTCAAAATAGCGGTAATCAGCCCCACCCAAAATCTGAGCTTGGGCAAAGACTTCCACAACACCCGCACTAAAGGCTAGGGAAGTTCCCTTGGTCAAGCCGATGAGGGAGTTAATTAAGGTTGGAGTAGCTACCACCGCTGCATTTGGAATAATCACTCGACGATAAACTTGCGCTCGGGTCATCCCCAGACTGCGTGCCGCCTCAATCTCACCAGGATTGACTGAGAGAATGGCTGCACGAATGGTTTCACTAGCATAAGCTGCCTCATTAAAGGCAAAGGCTACAATCGCAAAAACAGCCGCTGGAATCGCATTGATATTGAGACCAGTACCCCATTGCTGATTGAGAGCTTTCAAAGCCAAAGGGATTCCGTAGTAGGTCAACATGAGTTGCACCAAAATCGGTGTCCCTTTTAAGAAGCTAACAAAGAATGCCTGCAAGGGATATAAAATCTTGACACGATTGATTTTCACAATGGCAAAAAGAAGCGCCAAAACTAAGCCAAAAAGGGCACCACCAATGGTCAACATAATCGTTGTTGGAAGTTGTTGGACAATTCTTGGAATCCCATCAAAGACCGAACGCAAGCTAAAAAGCTTACCATCCGGAATCAATTGCATCAAGTTTTGGTACCAATCTGATGCTAAAATCGTTGTAACATTCATAAAAACATCCTCTCCTGATAATGATTCATTCTACCATACTTCTGCCGTCAATGAAATTATTTGCTACGGTCAGATACAGACTTTGTCTACCTACTAGTTTATCATACTTTAAAACAGGGAGGTTATATATTTTATCTATCGAATAGATAGATAAAAACTATTTCAATCCCAATTCTTCATAAGGTTTTCGATAACCGATTTGCTTAACAGTTCCATTTTCTACTAAAATTGGCCGTTTTAACAACATACCGTCGCTTGCTAGCAACTCGGCTGCTTCTTGGTTTGACAGACTTCCTACCTTATCTTTCAACCCTAATTCACGGTATTTGATTCCACTGGTGTTGAAAAATTGCTTCAACTCGAAACCTGAGGTCTCTAGCCAGTTTAAAATGACTTCTTGGCTGGGTGTTTCTTCTACGATGTGAACAGCTTTGTAGTCCACACCGAGTTGGTTTAATTCTTGTTTTGCTTTTTTACAAGTTGAACATTTTGGGTATTCGATAAATTCTAACATATGTTTCACTTTCTATTTTATATCTTTAAAATCTGCACCTTCATGCTCCAAGAGCCAAGCTTTCTTTTCCACTCCTGCAGCATACCCTGTCAGACGCTTGCCTGCTCCTAGCACACGATGACAAGGTACTAGGATAGACCAAGGATTGCGCCCCACTGCTCCACCAATTGCTTGAGCAGAATCCACTTGCAGGTCTTGGGCTATTTGTCCATAGGTCACTGTCTGACCATAAGGAATTTCCTGTAAATAGGACCAAACTCGCTTTTCAAAATCCGTTCCGATTGGAGCCAAAGGCAAGTCGGATAAATCCTGAGGCTTGCCTTTAAAGTAATCATCTAAGCAAGCAATAACTGAATCTAAAATGGGATGACTAACAACTGCTTCTATCGTTTCATCTCCTAGTCCCCTCTCAAAATGCTTCTGCTCCTGCACCCAAATGCCATACAAATGATAATCATCAGCTACGAGAGAAAGGGAGCCAATTGGCGAAGAGTAGAGTATTTTTGCGTACTTCTTTTGCATTATTTCTTCAATTTTTGATAGGCCAAGCGTTCGCCATCAACTGGAACCTTACCAACCTGTTTAAAACCGAGTTTTTCAAAGATATGCTGCATGGCCTTGTTTGCAACATGCGTATCTGAGCGAAAATCTAGATAATCAAAACCTTCAATCAAGCCCTCTAAGAAGGTTTGAGCAACTCCCTGTCCCTGGACATCTGCCGCCACAGCAATACGGTGAAAGACTAGGTACTCTGACTCTCCAGCTTGCCATTTTCCTTCATAAATGGCTTCATAGGCTGCCTCTGGACTTTTGGTCACAGCTGCATATGCTAGTAGTTCTCCCTCTTCCAAGGCTACGTAGGCTTGACCTGAGATAATATCTTCAATAATAATATCAGCATTTGGATAACCATTTTGCCACTGGTCACTACCAGCATCTGCTAAACATTTTTTAGCATCTTCCATCACCTGCATGATGGCATCTACTTCATTTGGAAAAGCTAAACGAATCTCCATCTTTTCTCCTCATTTCTGACTAGTTTCTCCCATCATAGCATAATTTAAGTCTTTCTACAAGCAGTTAAAACTTGACTTTCTATTTTTATTATTTTATAATCTAGTTATTAAAACTAGATAAAAAGGAGTTGGAAATGAAAACTACCTTTCCCTACCCAAAATGGGCAGAAATTCCAAACATTGACCTCTATCTGGACCAGGTTTTACTCTATGTCAATCAGGTCTGCGCCCCTATCTCTCCTGATAAAGACAAGGGCCTGACAGCATCTATGGTCAACAATTATGTCAAACATGGTTACCTGACAAAGCCTGACAAGAAAAAATACCAACGCCAACAGATTGCCCGTCTGATTGCTATCACAACCCTCAAGTCTGTATTTTCTATTCAAGAAATAGCTCAGACACTTAATACTCTGCAAACTCAAGCAAGTTCAGAGCAACTCTACGATGCTTTTGTGAACTACATGAACCAAGGAATTGATCCAGCTAATCCTATTATACAAACCAGCTGCCAAACCGTTAAACTCTATCATCAAACTCTATCCTTAATCCATCATACTCAAGAGGAGGAAATCTAATGAATACAAGCCTAAAACTCAGCAAACAACTCAGTTTTGGAGAGGAAATTGCTAATAGCGTGACCCATGCCGTAGGTGCAGTCATCATGCTCATCTTACTACCTATTTCATCCACCTATAGTTATGAGACACACGGATTTTTATCATCTATCGGTGTCTCCATTTTCGTTATTAGTCTCTTTCTCATGTTCCTCTCATCCACCATTTACCACTCTATGGCCTATGGTTCGACCCACAAATATGTCTTGCGAATCATCGACCATTCTATGATTTATGTTGCCATTGCTGGCTCTTATACACCTGTCGTACTGACTTTGATGAATAACTGGTTTGGCTATCTAATTATTGCCATCCAGTGGGGAACGACCGTCTTTGGTATTCTCTATAAAATCTTTGCTAAAAAAGTCAATGAGAAATTTAGCCTTGCTCTTTACCTGATTATGGGCTGGTTGGTTCTGACTATCATTCCTGCCATTATCAGTCAAACCACACCAATTTTCTGGAGTCTCATGGTAACTGGCGGACTTTGTTATACAGTTGGAGCTGGATTTTACGCCAAGAAAAAACCTTATTTCCACATGATTTGGCATCTCTTTATCCTAGCTGCGTCCGCACTCCAATACATCGCCATTGTTTATTACATGTAAAAAAGTTGAGAAACTCAGTCTCAACTTTTTTCTTTACACATATTGATAAAGTACTGGTGCAAGCTTACATCATCAGTCAATTCAGGATGAAAAGAAGTTACCAACATATTTTTTTCTTGGGCTGCAACGATTTGATTATCAACTGTTGCTAGAATTTCTACATCTTCTCCAACACTACTGATAATTGGACCACGGATAAAGGTCATTGGAATCTGACCAACTCCCTTACATTCTGCTTCCGTATAGAAACTCCCTAGTTGGCGCCCATAGGCATTGCGCTCGACCACTATATCCATAGTTCCTAGATGACTCTCTTCCTGAGAAGTAATTTCCTTAGCCAGCAAAATCAAGCCAGCACAGGTTCCAAAGGCTGGTAAACCAGATAGAATGGCTTCTCGAATGGGAATCAGCATGTTCTGGTCTCGTAAGAGCTTGCCCATGGTTGTAGATTCCCCACCAGGTAATATCAAACCCGACAAATCACTCTGATGTTTCTGAAAATCTTCTAAATTTCTGATTTCAACACTCTCGACACCTAATCGATCTAGCACTTTTGCATGTTCTGCAAAGGCCCCTTGCAAGGCCAATATTCCGATTTTCATCTATTTTCCTCGCTCTGCCATGAGAATTTGAATTTCATTTTCATTAATACCAACCATAGCTTCGCCTAGATCTTCAGAGATTTGAGCTAGGATTTGAGGATTACGGAAGTTAGTTACCGCTTTGACAATGGCACTCGCTCGTTTAACAGGATCTCCTGACTTGAAAATACCTGAACCGACAAAGACACCCTCTGCCCCTAATTGCATCATCAACGCAGCATCTGCTGGCGTTGCAACGCCTCCAGCCGCAAAGTTTACAACAGGCAATTTTCCATGTTCATGGACGTATTGAACCAATTCTACAGGGACTTGCAAGTCCTTGGCAGCAACATAAAGTTCGTCCTCTCGTAAGTTTTGAATGCGGCGAATTTCCTGATTCATCATACGCATATGACGAACAGCTTGAACGATATCTCCTGTACCTGGTTCTCCTTTGGTACGAATCATAGAAGCTCCTTCAGCAATACGACGCAAGGCTTCTCCCAAGTCCTTAGCTCCACAGACAAAAGGAACTTGAAATTCTTTCTTATCCACATGGAAACGGTCGTCAGCTGGAGATAAAACCTCACTCTCATCGATATAGTCAATCTCAATAGCCTCTAAAATCTGAGCTTCAACAAAATGCCCGATTCTGACCTTAGCCATTACTGGAATACTAACCGCTTCTTGAATTTCCTTAATCATCTTTGGATCACTCATACGGGAAACCCCACCAGCTGCACGAATATCAGCTGGAATCCGCTCCAAGGCCATCACAGCTGCCGCACCAGCAGCCTCTGCAATACGGGCCTGTTCAGGGTTCTGAACGTCCATGATAACCCCACCTTTGAGCATCTGTGCCAAGTTTTTATTTAGTTCGTAACGATTTTCAGTCATTTCTTTATCCTCATCATTTGTATTGGTAGCTACTATTTCATTTTAAGTCAGAAAAGGATGAACCACAAGATAAAAAAATCATAATTGTATGGGTACAGAATAGTTAAAAAACTATCTGACCTTAACCTAAGGCCAGATAGCTCATTTATTTTTATTTTTCAGCTGTAAGGGCAGCCATTGTGATGTAGTTGTATGGTTTGTTGAAGTGTGGCAAGAAGAATAGGTCTGTCAATGCCAATTTATCAATTGTCACATGCTCTTGGATAGCAAGTGAGAACATGTGGATTCCCATGCTGATTGCAGAATCGTGTGAAACCATTTGTGCACCAAGAATTTCACGGCTATCTTTGTCAAAGACAATCTTGATGGCAACTTCATGGTTGTCATGCTTCATAAATTCTGGTTTTTGAAGATCGTTAAAGCCTGTTTCAGTTGCGTTGTAACCAGCAGCTTTAGCTTTTTCAAGAGTCAAACCAGTTGAAACCATGTGAAGACCGTAGATTGAGATACCATTTGAACCTTGAACACCGATTCCTTCCAATTCATGTCCACAAGCGTTATATGCACCAACGATACCAGTACGAACAGCATTTGAAGCAAGTGCGATGTAGCTAGTGTCTTTACGTGCATTATCATAAACAGTTGCACAGTCACCTACAGCATAAACGCCTGGGATAGATGTTTCTTGTTTCTTGTCTACAAGGAAAGCACCGTTGCGGAAGAGTTCAATCTTACCATCAGCAAGGGCTGTGTTTGGACGGAAACCAACTGCAAGAACAACCATATCCACGTCAAAGCTTTCTTTGTCAGTAATCAAGCGTTCAACTTTACCGTCACCCTCGATTGCTTTAACAGTCTGACCAAGCGCCAAGCGGATGTTGTGGTCTTCCAAGTTCTTAGCCATCATTTGTGTGAAGTCTTTGTCATAGTAACCGTTCAAAACAGTATCAACGATATCAACAAGGACAACTTCTTTTCCAAGACGCTCAAAGGCTTCAGCAAGTTCAACACCAATGTAACCACCACCAACAACGGCGATACGGTCAAGGTGCTGGCTCTTGTCAGCAAGTTTATGGATAACTTCTTCAGCGTTTTGGTACAATTTAACGAATTGTACATTTTCAAGAGTTGCTTTAAATTCGCGGTTTCCTTTAACAATTTCAACACCTTCGATTGGTGGCAAGATTGGTGTAGAACCTGTAGCGAAAATCAATTTCTCGTATGATTCTTTGTGCTCTTTCCCTTCAACTTCTGCTGTAACTACTTTATTGTCATAGTCGATTGAAAGAACTGGTGAGTTCATGTAAACCTTAGCACCTTTAGCTTCCAATTTTTCTTTATCAGAATAGAACAAGCCTTCAGCACCGTCAATTTGTTCACCAATCCAAAGGGCCATTCCACATCCTAGGAAAGAGATGTTAGAGTTTTGGTCAAATACAACGATTTCGTTCTCATTGCCAAAATTATCCAACATAGTATTAATACATGCTGTACCAGCGTGGTTAGCACCAACTACAACGATTTTACTCATAGAAAAATTCCTACCTTCAATTTTAAATTTACTCTTCTAGTATAACATTTACTGTTAGCGTTTACAAGAGTTTAGCTAATTTTCCCGATTTTTTTGTAAAAAAATGTAAATAATCTGTATTTTATCAGCCTTTCTTACAATTACTCTTTATTTTCTGAGCATATTTCTTGACAAGTTTACAAATTTTATTTGTGAAAACGCTGACTTTATGGTATGCTAGTATCATGGAAAGAAAATGTAAGGGGTTAAATTTAATATAAATTTACTATATTTCAGCCTTCTTTTCATAAGAGAAAGGAGTTGGTAGCTTGCCTCTTAGTTCACATTCCGAACGCCTAATGGGGACTACTATCACTATTTCATTAGTAGATGAGCGAGCCGATAGCTTGCTTCAAAAATCCTTTGATTTGCTCAAAAAGCTTGAATACCGCTTCAATGCCAATAGCCAAGAATCGGAGTTGATGGAAATCAATTATCAAGCTGGAATATCTCCAGTCAAAGTTCATCCTGATTTGTTTGAATTGATTTCACTTGGATTAGAGCATAGCCTAGCACCCTCTAGTCATCTCAACATCAGCATTGGTCCCTTAATTCAAACCTGGCGCATTGGTTTTTCAGATGCCAAAGTTGCCCAGCCTCAAGAAATTGAATCAGTACTTCCTTTAATCAATCCTCATTATATCGAGTTAGATTCCTCCACTTCCACTGTGTTTTTAAAACAAAAAGGAATGAAAATCGATCTTGGTTGTTTAGCCAAGGGTTATAGTGCGGATAAAGTTGCCCAATTTCTGAGAGAAGAGGGAGTGACATCTGCCTTGATTAATCTGGGAGGGAATATCCTGACTATTGGAAAAAATCAGGCAAGAGGGGATCAGACTTGGCAAATTGGGATTCAAGACCCAGCCAATCCGAGGGGAAATCACTTAATGACCATCCCTGTTGTCAATAAATCTGTCGTGACTTCAGGCATTTATGAACGTCACCTGACTGTCGATGGAAAAGATTACCATCATATTTTTGACAGCCAAACAGGATATCCTGTTGAAACGGAACTAGCTAGTCTGACAATCATCTCTGATAAATCAGTTGATGGTGAAATCTGGACAACTCGTCTATTCGGAGAAAGACCTGCTTCTATCCTCTGGCAAGTCGAAAGTTTGGAGGGCATCGAAGCTATCCTCATCGATAAAGAAGGTCACCTAAGCTGTTCTTCAGGAATTCCTACTCTATAGAAATAGATGTTTCAATGGAGTTTTAAAATCGTATTATGTAAAAAGAGAAAGGAAATCTCATGTTAAAACTTATTGCTATTGTTGGAACAAATTCAAAACGTTCTACAAACCGTCAATTGCTTCAATACATGCAAAAACACTTTGCTGAAAAAGCTGAAATTGAACTTGTTGAAATTAAAGACATTCCTGTCTTCAATAAACCAGCCGACAAGCAAGTACCTGTTGAAATTTTAGAAATTGCTGCTAAAATTGAAGAGGCAGATGGTGTTATTATCGGTACTCCTGAGTATGACCACTCTATCCCAGCTGTTTTGATGAGCGCTCTTGCTTGGTTGTCTTATGGTATCTATCCACTTTTGAACAAACCAATCATGATTACAGGTGCTTCATATGGTACTCTTGGTTCATCACGTGCCCAATTGCAACTTCGCCAAATCTTGAATGCTCCAGAAATTAAAGCAAGTGTCCTTCCAGATGAATTCTTGCTTTCACATTCTCTTCAAGCCTTCACCCCAAGTGGAGACCTAGTAGATCTTGATGTTATCAAAAAACTGGATGCTACTTTTGACGACTTCCGTATCTTTGTAAAAATTACTGAAAAATTGCGTAATGCACAAGAACTACTTCGCAAAGATGCTGAAGACTTTGACTGGGAAAATTTGTAAGATAGGAGACCAAAAAGAATGAAATTTGTTGGACTTGTAGGATCAAACTACGATCAATCATATAACCGTAAACTCTTGGAATTTATCCGTCGTCACTTCAAACTTAAATTTGAATTAGAAGTTCTTGAAATTGACGAAGTTCCAATGTTTAATCAAGACGAAAAATGGGACGAAAGTTTCCAATTACGTTATTTATATAACAAAATTACTCGTGCTGATGGTGTTATCATTGCTACTCCTGAGCACAACCACACAATCTCAGCTTCCCTAAAATCTGTTCTTGAATGGCTTTCATACGAAGTTCATCCATTTGAAAACAAACCAGTCATGATTGTGGGAGCATCTTACTACGACCAAGGTACTTCTCGTGCCCAAGTTCACCTTCGTAAGATTCTTGACGCTCCAGGTGTCAATGCCTACACACTTCCAGGAAATGAATTCCTTCTTGGTAAAGCTAAAGAAGCCTTTGATGTTAATGGGAATATCACAAATGAAGGAACTATTAATTTCCTTGAAACATGTTTAGACAACTTTGTAAAATATGTGGGAGTCGTTTCAAAATTGAAAAAACCAAAACCAATCGCACCAGAAGATTTATATTGTACAAATCCAATTGCAACTACCATTCAAGGTGTTGATCCTGATGATCCTGAATGGGTAGAAAAAGCTGCTGAGCTTGTTGGAGCTGTTTCTGGAGATACTTACGTAAAATTAGACCATGGTATCTTGACAGTTAACCAAATTGATATGTTCTTGAAAGCAATGCCATTTGAGTTGACATATGCGGATGATAATAACCAATTCTTGTACTACAATAACGCCCACCAAGATCCAAACACTATGTATGGTAAACGTGTGCGAGTTCAAGCAGGTAGCCGACTAGGAACAGTACACGCTTCTCTACCACCTGCAAGAATGAAAAACGTTGAGTGGGTTGTAGGCGTATTACGTAATGGTGATCAAGAGTATGTTCGTACAATTGTTCCAGGACAACCAGAAGGTGTTATTAATACACATAACTACAAGGCAATGTACTATCCAGATGGCTCATATGCTGGAATTAATGAAATTATCTTTAATTTCCAACCATGGCTTGATTGGTACTTAGAAACAACTGGTCAACGTCTAGTTGGTGGAAATGCTGCAGCATCTGCTGGCGGACATGGTCACGGCGATGCAGATGCTACATCTGGAGCTTCTGATGCAGGTGATGCTGGAGCTCACGGTGGTGGCGCAGACGCTACATCTGGTGCAAGCAACTAATAGTAGTTTTAGGAACCATCTTGGTTCCTTTTTTAGCAAAAAAAGACTAGCAAACACAAACTGCTAGTCTTTTAGTTATTATTTCATCTATCTTTGTTAAAAGAAAAAATATTTATTATGAATTTGGGTCATCGAGACTACGACCATGTAAGCCTTTTTCACGTTGTACCTGACGTAGTTTCTCTGGTGTAACATCGTTTCCTTCTTCGTCCACAATTTTGATCCCTTCGATGTGGTGACGAACAGTGCGACGATAACCTTCGATGTACTCCTCACGTAGTTTGGCTTGTTCTACTTTTTCTTCTGGGGTCAAGCCTTCTGTTTTTTTCTTTTTGGCAAGCTCGTTAATACGATCAATTTTTTTAGGATCCATATTTCTCTCCTTTATGATAAGATTTAATGCGTTTAACAGATTTTATCTGGTATTGATTTGGTTAAAACGTGCAAGCTTAGCTGCTTTTTGAGTTAAATGAGACAAGATAGCCAAACGATTTTGACGGACAGCCTGATCTTCGGCCATAACCATAGTATTTTCAAAGAAGGCATCAATAACTGGACTAAGCGCAAAGAGCTGTTTCAATTGCTGACTTGCAGTTCCTGACAAAACGAGTGATTCTACTGCTTCTGCCAAAGCTTTCTCTTCTTCATTCTCAAAGTGAGCAGGATCAACAGTATCAGTTCCTTCGGCTTTTTCAGCCAAGTTGAAAGCACGTGAGAGGGATTCAACAGATGGTTTGAAGTCTTCTTTCTTGCTTGCTTCTACGAAAGCACTTGCCGCTTCCAACATATCCGCCACAACAAAGTTCGAACTTGCAAGGACCGCTTCCTTAACGTCTTTTGGAGTAGAGCCCATCATCTTATCGACACGAGCCTTGATAAAGTCCATGACCTCCGCTTTATTTTCATAAGTTAAGCTGTCGAATTTCAAATCATAAAGGCTATCGATCAGCTCATCCATAGCAATGTGCCAACCAAAGGCATCCAAGATACGAACCACACCTTGAGTCGCGCGACGAAGGGCATAAGGGTCATTAGAACCTGATGGAATCAAGCCTACTGAGAAGAAACTCAAAATCGTATCCAATTTGTCTGCAATAGCTAGAATGGCTCCAACCTTGCTCTCTGGAAGTTCTCCTTCGGCTGATGTAGGCATGTAGTGTTCACGAATAGCAACTGCCACCGCTGGAGTTTCCCCAGCAAGAAAGGCATATTTCTCACCCATAATGCCTTGGAGCTCGTCAAATTCGCCAACCATACCTGTCAACAAGTCAAACTTGTAAATAGCAGCTGCACGGGCTAAGTCAACTGTTTCATCAGCTGATAAACCTGCTTTTTCTGCCAAAAGTACAGCGATTTGACCCGTACGAATCATGTGTTCACGAAGGGAACCAATCTTCTCGTGGAAAGTGACATTGTTTAATTTTTCAACAAGATCTGAAATCACCAATTTTTGGTCTTCACGCCAGAAGAATTCACCGTCTTCCAAACGAGCTACCAAAACTTTTTCATTTCCTTTGATGACATTTTCCAAATACTCTGCGTTTCCGTTACGAACAGAAATGAAGTTTGGCAAGAGTTTACCATCTTGATCACGAACAACAAAGTAACGTTGGTGCTCTTTCATCGAAGTCACCAAAACTTCTTCTGGAACTTCAAGATATTTGGCATCAAAACTTCCCATAAAGGCAGTTGGGTATTCAACCAAGTTCAAGACTTCGTTCAGCAAATCCGCATCAATTTCGATACGTACACCATTTTTCTCCTCGATTGCCTTAATTTGGTCAACAATCATTTGCTCACGTTCACGTGGATCTGCGATTACAAACTGCTTACGAAGATCTTCTTCATAGCTCAAAGCTGACTGAATTTTGGTTTCTTTCCCCAAGAAACGATGACCACGGCTCACACGACCTCCCTTGATATCAAGGAAATCCAAATCAAACTCTTCTTCATCTAAAAGAACAGTTAAAGTGTGAACAGGGCGGATATATTCAAAAATGTTGTTAGCCCAGTGCATGCTGACAGGGAAAGTCAAGGACTTCAAGACATCCACAACACCAGGAACAATGGCTTCAACTGCTTGACCAATTTCTTCCTTAGTGACATAGACATATTCTTCACCCTTAATTTCACGGAATTCGATATCTTCAACAGTCAAGCCTTTTCCACGGACAAATCCTTGAGCAGCTTTGGTGAAGTTCCCATCACTATCCAAGGCAATTTTCTTTGCTGGACCCTTGAAATCTTCTGTCAAATCAGCCTGTTTGTCTGCTAGACCAGTCACACGAACAGCCAAACGACGTGGTGTTGAGAAGGTTTGAACGGCTTCAAAAGACAGGCGGTTTTCCTTGAGGAAGGCTGCCATTTTTTCGCCTAGTTGTTTTTCACTTGGTGTGACAACATAGGCTGGTAATTCTTCAAGACCGAGTTCTACTAATAAGTTTTTTGTCATGTTTTTTCTCCGAAAAATATCTTTTTATTTTCCAGTTTGCCTTATGTGATTGGCACGCAAGCAACCAACTTCGTTGTTTCATTGCTAAAATTGGAGCCAAAAGTCTCCAATTTTGCCTAGTATCCTTAGTTTCACTAAGGATACCTTCATCACTACGGCAACTGGCTCAGGGCTCACTCTGTTCGCCCATTTTCGTAATTTGTCACTCTCTTTATTCTGCGTCTTCTGCTAAGAGTTTAGCTCGTGTTGCTTCATCCAAAAGTGGATAGCCTAGGCGTTTGCGTTCTGCGACAAAGGTTTTAGCTACGACACGGGCTAGGTTACGAATACGAGCGATATAGCCTGCGCGCTCTGTTACAGATACGGCACCACGTGCATCAAGCAAGTTAAAGGTATGTGAACATTTGAGAACATAGTCATAGGCAGGGTGTACCAATCCTTCTTCCAAGGCGCGACCAGCTTCTTTTTCAAACTTATCAAAGTTTTCAAGCAACATTTCTTGATCCGAAATTTCAAATGAATATTTTGAGTGTTCGTACTCAGGCTGGATGAAGATTTCTCCGTATTTTACACCATCAGCCCATTCAATATCATAGACAGAATCCACTTCCTGAATATAAGAAGCTAAGCGTTCCAAACCATAGGTAACTTCAGCTGTCACAGGGCCAGTTGCCAGTCCACCGACTTGTTGGAAATAAGTAAATTGAGTGATTTCCATCCCATCAAGCCAAACTTCCCAACCAAGACCAGCTGAACCAGTTGATGGGTTTTCCCAGTTGTCCTCAACGAAACGAATATCATGTTCCAAAGGATTGATTCCCAATTTTTCCAAAGACTCAAGGTAAAGTTCTTGGATGTTTGATGGAGATGGCTTCATGACCACCTGGAATTGGTGGTGTTGGTAAAGACGGTTAGGATTTTCTCCGTAACGACCGTCAGCAGGACGACGTGATGGCTCTACATACGCTGCATTCCATGGCTCAGGTCCGATAGCACGAAGGAAAGTGTACGGACTCATGGTTCCCGCACCTTTTTCATTGTCATAAGCCTGCATAAGCATACAACCTTGGTCATTCCAAAATTGTTGCAAAGTCAAAATAATTTCTTGAAATGTTAATTTTTTAGACATTGAATACTCCTTAATAAAAAATGATTTTTTGCGACACGAGTCTGCCTTGTTGATTATACGAGGCAAGACGAGTTAGTACTGCGTCTAGCTCAGGCACTCTAGTGCTGAGCGTGGGGCAGTCCGACTGTAAGGAGGTCTCTGCCACTGATGCAGTGGAAAGTCAATTTTTTAGACATTATTTACTCCTTTTTCTATAAATTACTTGCGACACGAGTCTGCCTCGTCGATTTTACGAGGAAAGACGAGTTAGTACTGCTTCTAGCTTAAACAGACCTAAAGCAGTAGGACTGTATAGAAAATCACAGACTGATTTTCTTGAAAGAAGACTCAGGTTCAAAATCAAAAAGAACCGAATTTCAACACCCAAGCCTTGCGACTAGGGGCGTCAGAAACGCGGTTCCACCCTAATTTATTACTTCATTGTTTTTGAAAATACTACAGAAAGCGCCAGCTCTTTATTTTGTCCTACTTGGCTCCCACTATTCCAAGCTCGCTTGAAGAACGCCATAAGACTTTCTTTCCTGATGACTATTATATCAGAATTGTAACATACTGTAAATCAAAAACTATAGAAAGATGTATTGTATTCTCTACTCACTTTTTGAAAAAGTTGCAAGTCCGATAACTGACAATAAGAGAGAAATTCCTGAAATACTTAGAATAATAGAAATCATGTTATTCTCACCAGTGGCTGGTAATTGTTTTCCTTCTTTGTTGACTGTAGCTAAAAGCACTTGTTGACTACTTCCAGCTAGTGTTTTATTCTCATGCTTAGCTTCTATATTGGAATGATGTATTGCAATTGATGTAGCTTTCTCAATTTTATCATTGCTAATTGAAGGCTTGATAGTTGAGACTTGTCTATTGTGACTTACTAATTTAACAGGTTTCACTTGAGAAACTGGTTTAGTTGGAATAACTGGTTTAATCGTTACAACTGGTTTAGTTGGAATAACTGGTTTAACCGATGCAACTGGTTTAGCTGGAATAACTGCCTTAACTGGTACAACTGGTTTAGTTGGATTAGCTGGTTTAATCGTTGCAACTGGTTTAGCTGAACTAACTGGATTAATCGTTACAACTGGTTTAGTTGGAATAACTGGTTTAATCGTTACAACTGGTTTAGTTGGAATAACTGGTTTAATCGTTACAACTGGTT